>JBBDTT010000197.1:0-17695 GCA_040904285.1 Actinomycetota bacterium | reverse complement strand
AGCAGGCCGCGGCGGATCCTGGTCTTGGCGGTGCCGACGGGGATGCCCTCGATCTCCGCGGCCTCGGCGGCGGTGCGGCCGCCGAAGTACGCGAGCTCCAGGACGGCGCGTTGCTCGGGGGCGAGACCGGCCATGGCCATCCGCGCGCGCCCGATCAGATCCGTCGCCTCGGCCGACTCGGCGGGCCCGGCCGAGGGGTCCGGCGCGTCCGCCGCCTCTCCGGAGTTGTCCATGACGTGGCGGCGCTCGAGAACCCGGCGACGGAGCGCGTCGATGGCCAGGTTGCGGGCCATCCGGAGCATCCAGGTGTCGAGGGACCCCCGCTGGGGGTCGAAGCGGCCGGCGTTGCGCCAGACCTTCACCATCGTGTCCTGCACCAGGTCCTCCGCCGCCGAGGGGAGGCCGAGCATCGCCAGCCCCAGACCGTAGACGCGCGGGGCGTACTCCCGGTACAGGGCCTCGGCCGCGGCTCGCTCGCGCCGCTCGAACGCGCGCATGAGCTCGCCGTCGGTGCGATGGCGTCCGTTCAGACGGGCCTCCTCACCCTGGAGATACGAGCGTGAGGGACGCGGGGTTCCCCCTACGCGAAGTACCGGACGTGGTGCAGGACCGACTCCGCCAGGGCCCGGTCGCCCCCCACCAGCAGCAACCCGTCGTAGAGCAGCTGCTCGGGGTCGGCGCGATGGGCGGCCACCAGGGCGAAGGCGTGACCGCCTCCGTTGATGTACGCGTCCGTCTTCGCGTCCTCCGGCGGCTTCTCGCGAGGAGCCAGGCTCTGGCGCCACGTGCCCTCGCCCACCCCGTCGAGCGAGATCTCGACGACCTTGCCCGGCACGATCGCGTCCTCGAGCTGCAGCGCGTACGGGATCGTGCGGATGGACAGGTCGTTCACGCACTGGATGGGTGGGTGCTCGCGCCGCGACGGCAGTCCCACCGCGGCGCGGATGTCCTCGCCGTGCACCCACCACTCGCAGACCCGCGACTGGAGGAAGAAGGGAACTCGGATCGGGTCGACCGGCCACGGGACCTTCTCCCCCCAGCGCTCGTCGGGGAGCTCGCTGGCCCGGGCCAGGAGGAGGTCCACGGCGCGACCCCACTCCAGCGCGAGGGAGATCACCGGGGTCTCGGCGCGCTTCTTCACGGCCCACGCGTTGTAGCCGTGGAACCCCTCCACCGTGAACTGCCGCACGCCGGTGTCCTTCAGGAACTCCTCGAACTCGGTGCGGTCCTCGCCGGCGATCGTCTGCGCCGCCGACACCTCGGTCGCCGCGAGGTGGGCGAGGACGTCGCGGGCCTGCCATCCTTCGGCCGGCGTGGGGGCGTCCCATCGCTCCGGCGGGGCGTACTGCACCGTGCGCCCGAGCGCCTCGCGCTCGTGCCGGGCCACGCCGATGAGCCAGTTCCGGTCGAGAGGCATACGAGGGCGGATTGTACCCTCGCCCGGTCGAGCGGCCTCGGGGAGGTGAGACGAGTCATGGCGAGCGCGGTGGAACGGTTCCTGCAGGCGGCGGCCGAGCTGGGGCTGGACGTCGAGGTGGTGCGCTTCCCGGAGGGGACGCGGACCGCGGCGGACGCGGCCCGGGCGGTGGGCTGCGAGGTCGCCCAGATCGTGAAGTCGCTCGTCTTCATGGCCGGCGACCGGCCGGTGGTCGCCCTCACGAGCGGCGCCAACCGGGCCGACACCGGCCGCTTGGCCCAGCTCCTGGACGCCGCGGAGGTCCGCCGCGCCACGGCCGACGAGGCCCGCGCCGCGACCGGCTACGCGATCGGGGGGACGCCCCCGTTCGGCTACCCGGCCGAGGTCCAGCGCCTGATAGACCGAGACCTGCTGGCCCACGACGAGGTGTGGGCCGCTGCCGGGACCCCCGACTCGGTGTGGCGGGTGGATCCGCGGCGGCTGGTCGAGGCGACCGGCGCGACGGTGGCGGACTTCGGGACGCCAGGCTAGGGGATCAGGAACCAGGGACTGGTGTAGGCGACCGCGTTGCCGTACGCGGCCCATTGGGCGTCGGCGCGGCCGTCGGGCGGCTGCGAGGGGTCGGCGACACGGAGCACCACCCAGTTGCCGTCGGCGAGGTTCAGCGGGACGGTGAAGGTGATCACCGGCTCGGCGTCCGTCGGCACCACGACCGGGACGTTGGCGGCGACGGTCGGCATGGACGTCCCCGGCCGCAGGACCTGGACGTTGAGGGCCTTCCCCCACCAGTCGGAGCCCCGGTCGATGTCCAGCTTGAACTGGACCGGCCCGGAGGTGTGCTTCACCCACCACCCCATCTTCACGCGCTTGGCCGTGGCGTCCACGCGCAGCCCGCGCAGCCGGGTCGCGAAGAAGTGCCGGGTCTGCATGGCGCGCTTGACCTCGTCCCGGGTCCACCGGTTGACCCACAGGCCCGTCCGGCCCTTGCCCTCCGGGACGCCCCAGTTGGTGCCGTGCTCGTCGGTGACCCCCGACAGCCCGACCTTCCATCCGGCGTTCAGGCACTCGTTGAGGGGGGACTGCGTGCCGCCGTCCGTCCCCTGGAACAGGTAGTCCGAGCTCCGGTTGAAGATCTCGAGCGCGACCACCTGGGGGATCACGGTCCTGTTCAGCTTGAACTGGCTGAACCGGCCCGGTTCGCGTCCAGGGTGGTTGAAGCTCGCGATGCCGTCCGACCCGCCGCCCAGCACGGCCCGGTTGGGCGCGGCCTTGAGCCAGTCGTAGAACCCCAGCATGGCCAGCCCCGTCGTGGGGAGCTTCCGGACGGCGTCGTTGTAGGCCGTCACGAACTCCGGGGGTAGAGGCATGCCCTCGTCGTGTGCGAACCAGGCGGCGCCCTCGCCGAAGGTCCCGCCGCCCGTGTGCAGCGGGTCGATCCAGCGCTTCGAGAACCACACGTTCATGTGTCCCTGGAACGGGCTCGACCACTCGAAGCCGCGGAGCGCGATGAACTGCCCGTTTCGGTTCGCGGCGTCGGCCAGGACCTGCAGCTGCGCCCACTTCTCCTCGTCGATGCCGGCGAGGGCCTCCTCGCCACCGCAGCCCCAGAAGCAGGGGTCCACCGGGGTTCCCCACCCGATCGTGGAGTGGTCCGTGAGCGCCGCGACGTCAAGGCCGGCGTTGCGCATGGAGGCGAACGCGCCCTCCGGATCGCCGTCGCCGTCCGACAGCGTGGTGTGGTTGTGCATGTCGGCATGGACGAGCTTGATCCCCGTGAACAGCCGGGACGAGCGGCTGGTGGAGAACGTCGAGGCCGGGCCGAGGGTGTCGGCGAGCGCGCCCCACGGCCGTGTCAGGGCGAGCGCGCCGGCGGCCGCGGCGGATTTGATGAAGGTCCTGCGAGTGAGGGTCACGGAACGGGCTCCTGGGGGGACGCGTCTCAGACCAGATTCTCCATGCCCGGCTTGTCCCCCTGCCGGCTGCAGGAGGTTCCTGGCCGCGCTGGTAGAATCCGTTGCGTACCTCGACGAAGGGAACGCGCTGACGATGATCACGCTCACCGAATCGGCTGCCGGAAAGGTCAAGGAGCTTCTCCAGCAGGAGGGCCGGACCGATGTCGCCCTGCGCGTCGAGGTCCAGCCGGGCGGTTGCTCAGGCCTGCGCTACGCCATGTACCTCGACGACCAGGTCGCCGACACGGACATGGCCGAGGAGCAGCACGGGGTGCGGCTCGTGGTCGACCGCACCAGCGCGCCGTACCTGTCCGAGGCGAAGGTGGACTTCGTGGACTCCCTCGAGGCGAGCGGGTTCACGATCGACAACCCGATGGCTCAGGGCTCGTGCGCCTGCGGCCACTCGTTCCACTAATCCCCGGGGCTAGCTCTCCGCGCGGTAGTCACCGCTCTTTCCTCCCCGCTTCTCCAGCAGTCGGACACGCTCGATCACGGCCGAACGGTCGTACGCCTTCGCCGCGTCGTAGAGGCTGAGGGCGGCCACGGTCGCCGCCATCAGGGCCTCCATCTCCACTCCGGTGCGGTCGGTCGCGCGCACCGTCGTTCGGACGGTGAGGCGTCCCTGCTCCTCGTCGGCGTCGATGGACACGTCCGCGCCGGTGAGCGCGACCGGGTGGCAGTAGGGGAGCAGCTCGGGGGTTCGTTTGGCCGCGAACAGGCCGGCGACCCGGGCCGCCTCGATCACGTCGCCCTTCTTCGTCCCGGCCACCAGCTGCGAGCAGGCCTCGGAGGTGGTCACGAGGACGGCCTCGGCGACGGCCTCGCGGGACGTGCGCTCCTTGGCCCCGACCTCCACGATCCGCGCCATCAGGCCTCCTCCGCTCCCTCGAGCCCGACCCATCGTCCCTCACCCGAGGGTCCGACCTCCCGCTTCCACACCGGGACCCGCCGCTTGACTTCGTCGATCCCGTACCGGCATGCCTCGAAGGCTTCGCCTCGGTGTGCCGAGGAACACGCCACCACCACGGTCGGCGCGCCGACCGCGAGGTCGCCCATCGCGTGCAGGATCGCCACCGCTTCGAGGGGCCACTTCTCGGCGGCCTCGCGAGCGACCTCCTCCAGGACGCGTTCGGCCATCTCCGCGTACGCCGAGTACTCGAGCCGGTCGACGGGCGCCCCGTGGCTCGCTTCGCGGACGGTCCCGAGGAACACGACGGTCCCGCCGGCCGCCGGCGACCCGACGGCGGCGAGCGCCTCGTCCACGCGAAGCTCGCCCGCGCGAAGCCCGGTCAGGATCCGGGCCGCGCCGCCCGCCACGGGCGGGAGCAGCGCCACCTCGTCCCCCTCGGCCAGGGGGTGCTCGGCGGGGACGACCTCCAGGTTGACCGCCAGCGACAGACGGGGGGCCAGGCCGGCGACCCCGGGATGGTCGCCGACGATCCGGCGCAGGGCGTCGCCGGCTCGCGCGCCCTCGGGCAGGTCGACCGAGTCCTCGGCGAGGCCCGCCCGCTCGACCAGCGCCCCGAACAGGCGCACCCGGACCCTCACGCCCTCGGGTCCTTCCATCCGCCGGGGCGGCCGGTCCGCGACGCGACCAGCCCGGACAGGATCGACAGGCCGATCTCCTCGGGGGTCCGCGCCCCGATGTCCAGGCCCACCGGCGTCTGGACGCGAGCCACCTGCTCCTCGGACAGACCCTCCGCGCGGAGCGCGTCGAGGTGCGGCCCGGCGTGGCGGCCGCTCCCCAAGAGCCCGACGAACCGCGCGCCCCCGCGCACCAGCGCGGCGAGGTGCCGCGCGACGTCGGGCGCGTCGTGGTCGGTGTGGACGGCGTCGATCGTTCCCTCGAGGGCGTCGGGTGTGGCCTCGACCCGCAGGGCCGCGGCGCGATGCTCGGCGGTCACCCGCTCCGGCCGGGGGTCGACCAGGACGGGCTCGTACCCGGCACCCCGGGCGCCCCGGAGCAGGGCGAGCCCCACGGGGGTCGCTCCCAACACCACGAGGATCGGCCGGGGCAGGACCGGCTCCAGGAAGACCTCCACGGAGCCCAGGTCGTGGGTGTACGTCCGGGTGACGGGCTCCCCCGCCTCCAACACCGCGGGTGCGTCGGCGGCCGCGGCCGAGTCGAACTCCGCGCAGCCGAGCGTCCCTGACACCGGCCCGGTGTCGGTGAGCACCATCCGCTGTCCGATCCGGCACGGTGGCTCCCCGTGCACCTTGACGGCCGTGGCCATCACGGTGGGCCGGCCTGCCGGCGCCGAGCGCGCGGCCGGTGCGCCGGCCGGCGCGTGTTCGGTTCGGCCGCCCATCAGGTCCAGGGCGTGGGGAAGGAGCGGGAGCAGCGCGCCGAGGCTCTCCAGCGCCCCTCGCTCGCTGCCGGGGAGGTTCACGATGAGCGCGCCGTTGGCCAGTCCCGCGACTCCGCGGGACAGCCACGCCATCGGCGTCGACGCGGCGCCGGCGGATCGCATCGCCTCGGCCAGGCCGGGGGCCTCGCGATCGATCACCGCACGAGTGGCCTCGGGCGTCACGTCGCGCGGCCCGAGGCCCGTGCCGCCCGCGGTGAGGACGACCGACGCGCGCGACGCGAGTTCGCGCAGCGCGGCCTCGATGAGCGGCGTCTCGTCCGGGACGGCGAACGGGCCCTCGACCTCGTACCCCGCCTGGCGGAGGGCCTCGACCACGGCCGGCCCGGCCCGGTCCTCCCTCGTTCCGGTGTGGACGCCGTCGCTCACGGTGAGCACGGCGGCGGCGACCGGGGAGGCCGCGGAGGGTGGTCGCATCGCGATGATCCTAGGATGGCGGCGATGGCATCGCTCGTGGACGGCTTCGGCCGGATCGCCACGGACCTGCGGGTGTCCGTGATCGATCGCTGCAACCTGCGGTGCACGTACTGCATGCCCGCCGAGGGCCTGGTGTGGCTCGGACGCGACGAGACGCTCACCGCCGAGGAGATCGAACGGGTCACCCGCCTGTTCGCCGGCCTGGGCGTGGACGAGGTCAAGCTGACCGGCGGCGAGCCCACCGTGCGTCCGGACCTCCCCGACATCGTGGCCCGCCTGCGGGCGATCGACCCGGGGCTCGACCTGTCGATGACCACGAACGGACTGCTCCTCGACCGCCTGGCCGGGCCGCTTCGGGCGGCGGGCCTGGATCGCGTGACGGTCTCGCTCGACTCGCTGCTCCGGCACCGCTACGCGGAGATGACCCGGCGCGACGCCCTGGCGCGCGTCCATGTCGGCCTCGAAGCCGCCCGGGCGGCCGGGTTCGAACGGATCAAGGTGAACTGCGTGGTGATCTCGGCCACCAACGACGAGGAGGCGGTGGCGTTCGCCGAGCTGGCCCGGAGCACCGGCTACGAGGTCCGGTTCATCGAGTACATGCCCCTCGACGCCGACCACACGTGGGAGCGCGCCAAGGTGGTCCCGTCCTCGGATCTCCTCGAGCGGATCGCGGCGACCTATCCGCTGACCCGCGTCGACGAGGGGCCTCGGCCCGCGGCGGTGTACCGGTTCGAGGACGGCTCGCCCGGGAGCGTCGGGTTCATCTCGACGGTGACCGAGCCCTTCTGCGAGTCGTGCAACCGGGTGCGCCTGACGGCCGATGGGCAGCTCCGTGCGTGCCTGTTCGCCCTCGAGGAGACCGACCTGCGCGGCCCGCTTCGGGCGGGGGCGGACGACGAGGAGCTCGCCCGCCTGGCCCTCGAGGCCGTCGCCGGCAAGTGGTCCGGGCACCGGGTGTCTCACCCCGATTTCGTCCGCCCGGAGCGGTCGATGTCGATGATCGGCGGCTGAGGCACCCCAGGTGCCCGAGGTGCCCGAGGTGCCCGAGGAGCTCGAGCAGACCGGGGCGCGGCGGTTCCGGGTCGGGCTCGGGGAGGTCTCGGGCGCCGTCGCGGACCTCGGCGTGCTGGTTCCGCTCGCTACCGCGCTGATCCTGGTGAACGGCCTCGACCCGAGCGCGGTGCTGCTCGGGGCGGGCGCGCTCCTGATCGCGTCGGGCTCCTACTTCGGGATCCCCTTCCCGGTCCAGCCGCTCAAGGCGCTCACCGCCGTGGCCGTGGCCCAGGGCCTGGCGCCCGAGGTGATCCACGCCGCCGGCTTCGAGATCGGAGCGTTCCTCCTCCTGCTGTCCATCGGGCGCGTGGCCGACCTCCTGGCGCGCCTGTTCGCGAAGCCCGTGGTCCGGGCCCTCCAGCTCGGCGTGGGGGTCCTGCTGGTGGTCACCGCCGTGAAGCTGGTCCGCGATCCGCCGGCGGTGTTCTCGACGACGCCCGACGCGCCGTGGCCGGTCCTGCTCGCGGTCGCCGCCCTGGCCGTCGTGGTATGGGCGGCGAGCACGAAGCGCTACGCGCTGGCCGCGGCGCTCGTCTCGGTCGGGACGCTGGCCGGGTGGCTCGCGGTGCGTCCCCACCTTGGCGCTCCCGATCCCGGGTTGCCTTCACTGGCGCTGCCGCCCGCGTCGGCCTTCGCCTCGGCGTTCCTGCTCCTGGTCGTGCCTCAGCTGCCGCTGACGTTCGGCAACGCGGTCGTGGCGGTCGGCGACGTTGCCCGCGGGGCGTTCGGCGAGCGGGCCCGCCGGGTGGTGCCGTGGCGGGTGTGTCTGTCGTGCGGCCTGGGCAACGTCGGGTCCGCGCAGCTCGGCGGGATGCCCATGTGCCATGGCGCGGGGGGGCTCACCGCGCATCTCCGCCTGGGGGCCCGCACCGCCGGGATGAACCTGCTGCTCGGCGGCCTGCTCGTGGGGTTGGGGGTGTTCTTCGGTGCCCGGGTGCCGGCCGTCCTCGGGCTGCTCCCGGTGTCCGTGTTGGCCGCGTTCCTCGCGTACGCCGGCCTGCGTCACGCCTGGCTGGTGGCCGACCTTCGCGGCTGGCAGCTGGCCGTCGCCCTCGTCGCCGGGGCGGTGGGGGCTTGGCGCTCGAACCTGGCCCTGACCGCGGCCATCGGCCTGATCGCGGTCCACGGGGCCGGTCTCGCTCGCCGGCTCAGGTCAAGGGGAACGGCGACTGAAGCCACCACGGCCTCGGGCTGAGCTCGATCTCGGTCACCCACTTCACCCACCAGAACCCGCGCCGGCCGGGGGCGACCACGCGCGCGGGGTAGCCGTGGCCGGCGGACAGGGGCTCGGCGCCCGCTCTCGTCGCCAGCCACAGCCGCGAGAGGTCCCGCACCGGGAACCTCCGCCCGTAGCCGGTGACCGAGCGGACGAACACGCTCCGGGCCTCGCCCGGATCCCCCAGCAGCCGGTCCAGTCGGGCCCCTTCCCAGTCCTGTTCCGCGAACCAGCCGCCGGTGCAGTCCACCGTGGCCCGGACGCGGTCGCCCCGCTCGAGGTCGCCCAGGGCGAGCGTCCGCACCCCGGCCTCGGTCCGGACCGTCAGCCGCCACCCGGCCCCCTCGATCGAGGGCACCGCGTCATCGAGCCACTGCGTCACCGGCATCCGGCCGGGATCGAACGAGCCGGCCTCGAACGAGCCGGTGAACCTGCGCTCGCCGGCGGCAGTGCCGGCCAGGCGCCCCGCGGCCTCGACGGCGCCGTAGCCGAGCCCCGTCCAGCCGAGCACCCCCGCGGCGCGAAGCAGGTTTCGCCGGCTGAGGTCGGTCCGACGGGGTGCCACGCGCCGGGCGACCACGTGCCATATCGCGAACGGCACCGACAGGATCGCGAACGCTACGTGCAGGTTCAGCGTCGCGTACCCGTTGACGGATCGAAGCGCGCCCGTCGAATGGGCGATCCCGAACAGCAACGCGGCCGAGACGAGGACCGCGAACGCGAGGCTCGCCCAGTTGTCCGGCCGGGGCCGGGCCAGCCCCCGCCGGGCGATGGCCGACTTCCAGGGCGCGAGGACGAGGATGGCCAGGCCGAGCACGGCATGGGGAATCACCGCCCATCGGACCCATCCGGTGCCGATCGCGTAGGCCAGCCCTCCCGTCGCGAACGCGCCCGCCAGGAGCAGCAAGAGCGCGAGGTTCGTGCGACGCCCCGCCATGGGCCCACCCTACGACCGGCGGTAGGCTAGGGGACCATGGCGGACGAGCTCCCCACCGACCCACCCGGCGTCTGGCACCTCATCCAGCGCGCGGATGAGCTCACCAAGTACGCGCAGAACCGCGACCCCCGCACCGCGTACGCGCAGGCCCGGGAGCACCTCCAGCGAGCGATCTCCGCGGCCGACGGGCTGGAAGACCGTGGGGCGGGCGAGAACCTGGCCGAGCAGGCGCGGGTGCGGATGGACGACCTCGACCGCCTGGAGGAGGGGCTCGGCTGATGGAGCTGTTGAAGAAGTCCTCCGAGGACGAGAAGCGGCGGACCCCGCCCGGCCAGCGCCTCACTCGCGGGTGGCCGGTCCTGCACGCCGAGCCGGTCCCGAAGTTCGACCCGGAGGTGTGGACCTTCTCCGTCGCCGGCGAGGTCGAGAACCCGATGATCTGGTCGTGGGACGAGTTCCGCGCGCTGCCCAGCGTGACCCTCGACTCCGACATCCACTGCGTGACCGGGTGGTCGAAGCTCGACAACACCTGGGAGGGCGTGCACTACCGAACCATCGCGGAGATCGTGCAGCCGAAGCCCACCGCCACGCACGTGGTCAGCCGCGCGCCGAGCGGCTACACCGCGAACCTGCCCATCGAGGCCATGGACGACGACGACGTGCTGTTCGCGTGGAGCCACGACGGCGAGCCGCTGGAGCCGAAGCACGGCGGGCCGCTGCGCCTGGTCGTCCCCCAGCGGTACTTCTGGAAGAGCACCAAGTGGGTGATCGCCCTGGAGTTCACGCCCAAGGACAGGCGCGGGTTCTGGGAGGTCCGCGGGTACCACAACGACGCGCACCCGTTCCGCGAGGAGCGCTACAGCTGGCAGGAAGGGAGATAGCGACGGCTCCCGGCCGAGTGGACCCCCAAGGGGTCCTCCCGGCTCAGAGTCGCGCGAGGAGCCCCTCCGCGTAGCGCGTGAGGCGATCCAGCCTCCGCACGCCGATGCCCTCGAGCTCCGGCAGGACGTCCACGAGCGAGACGAGGTCCCACCGGAGGTCGTGGTCTCGTCCGGTGATCGATCGGTAGGCCTCCTCGAACCGGTCGGCCAGCCGCGGACCGCGGGCCGCGGCGAGGTTCCATCGCATGTGCCCGAGGTCGGCGGACGGCGGCGCGGCCGAGGCCTGGTTCCAGTCCACGATGCCCGTGATCCGTCCGTCCGACCACAGCGTGTTTCCCAGGTGGAAGTCGCGGTGCACGAACGTCCGGGGTCCGCCCGGGAGCGGCCCGGCGGCGGCCTCGTACACCCGGTCCCAGGTCGCGGACCGGGGCAGCCACGGCAACGGGGTCGCGGGAACCGCGTGATACCGGCGGAACGGGGGGAGCCCGGTGGGATCGACCTGATGGATCTCCGCCAGGCGCTCCGCGGCCGGATCCACGGGGGCCGAGGGCGCAGGGGGCGTGCCCGGGAGCAGCTCGAGGAGCAGGGCCGGCACGTCGCAGTGGCGCGCCTCCGGGTCGGCCGCGAGCACCCGCGGGGCCGGGACCGGCGTGGGTTCCAGGCGGGCCAGCGTGACCGCCTCCCGCCCGGCGGTGCAGTTGGGATCCATCTCCAGCATCCCCGGCCGCGCCCATCGCCGCAGGACGACCCGTTCCACCCGGCCCCGCGGGGACTCCAGCTCGAGCAGATGGTTGACGTGCCAGCCGGCGCCCCTTCGCATGGCCCGAACGGACCGGAGGCGGTGGCCCCGGCCCAGGTTCGACCTGGCCCATTCCAGGCTGGCGCGTCCGGGCTCGCGCTACGGAGGTCTGCGAATCACGCCCAGGAGTATCCATCCTTGTTGACGGTGTTCTGGCTGCGTGGGAATCTCTGCTCTGTATCGAGAGCGGCTCGCGGCGACGCGGGCCCGGCAACCTGGGACGGACACCCGAGGTGCCTCCCGCGCAGGCGGGGATGCGGCCTCAGACCGAGGCAACCAAGTGTCCGGAGTGTCTTCTCATGGATGCCGCTCGCTCTCGGCACGCCGGTCCGACAACGAGAACGAGCGAGAACGAGAAGGAGAGAGATGCCCAATCCGACCGTCACGGTCGTCGGGTCGTATCCGCGTCCCCCCAAGGAGGGCGGCGTCTTCACGCTGCGCAAGACCCTCCAGGCCCTGGACCGCGGCGAGGCGACCCTGGACGACCTCGAGCAGGCACAGGACGAGCTCGTCCGCGAGGTCGTCACCGAGCAGGCCAACGCCGGTGTCGAGCTGGTCACGGACGGCCAGGTTCGCTGGATGGACGGCCAGACGCGGTTCGCCAAGGGCCTCGACGGGTTCCGCATCGGCGGCCTGATCCGCTACTTCGACAACAACACCTACTACCGCCAGCCCGAGGTCATCGGCGAGGTGAAGCGCGAGGAGCCGGTCGTCGTCGATGAGTACCGGTTCGCGGCCGCGGCCTCGCCGGTCGAGGTCAAGCCGGTGATCACAGGGCCCTACACGCTGGCCGTGCTCTCCCAGGACGAGCACTACCGGGACCAGCGCGCGCTGGTCCGGGACCTCGCCGTGGCCCTGAACGGAGAGGCCCGTGACCTGGCGGCCGCGGGCGCCACCGTGATCGCGTTCGACGAGCCCGCCCTGGCCCGCGTCCCGGGGATGCCCGAGCCCAAGCCGGCGGTCCTGCAAGAGGCGGCCGCGCTCCTGGTCGAGGGCGTCGAGGCGACCACGATCCTGCAGACCTACTTCGGCGAGGTGACCCTCGGCGAGGCGCTGTTCGACCTCCCCTTCGATGGGTTCGGTCTGGACCTGATCGCCGGCCCCGCGAACGAGGTCCTCGCGAAGGCCGTGCCCGACGGCAAGGTCCTGCAGGCCGGGATCGTGAACGCGCGGAATACGCGCGTCGAGGAGCTCGACGCGGTCGTCGCCCGGATCCGCCTGCTGTCCGAGGCCGTCCCGCCCGAGCGGCTGTGGGTGTCGCCGTCCGCGGGCCTGGAGTACCTGCCTCGCGAGGCCGCCGAGCGCAAGCTCGTCCGCCTGGCCGAGGCCGCGAAGGAGGTGCGGTCGTGACGATCGAGGGCCTGCTCACCACGTCGGTCGGCTCGATGCCCAAGCCCGACTACCTGCTGAAGGCGCGGTCGCAGTTCGCTCGCGGCGAGATCTCGCGCGAGGAGCTCCACGGTCTGGAGGAGCAGGCCACCCGCGAGTGGATCGAGTTCCAGGACGAGATCGGGATCGACATCGTCGTGGACGGCGAGATGTATCGCGGCGACATGGTCGCGTACTTCGCCGAGGAGCTCGAGGGCTTCACCGAAGGCGGCCTGGTGCGTTCCTACGGCAACCGCTTCTACCGCAAGCCGGTCGTCACCGGCGAGATCGTGCGCAACGACCCGATCACGCTCGAGTGGTGGAAGTTCGCCCAGTCGCTCACCGACCGCCCCGTCAAGGGCATGCTCACCGGGCCGTACACGATCTGCGACTGGTCGTTCAACGAGTACTACGACACGCGCGAGGACCTGGTAATGGCCCTCGCCAAGGTGGTTCGCCAGGAGGCGCTCGATCTGGTGGACGCCGGCGCGAAGTACATCCAGATCGATGAGCCGGCCGTGTCGACGCGCATGGACGAGCTCGACCTGGCGATCAAGGCGCTCGGTGTCGTGACGGACGGCCTCGAGGCGCACACGATCACCCACATCTGCTACGGCGACTTCCACAAGGCGTACCCGAAGATGCTGGACCTGCCGGTGGACCAGCTGGACCTGGAGCTGGCGAACTCGGACTTCGCCCTGCTCGAGGACTTCAAGCGGGCGCCGTTCACCAAGGCGATCGGCCTGGGCGTCGTGGACTCGCACTCCCACGAGATCGAGTCGGTGGACGACGTGGCGGAGGGCATTCGCCGGGCCATGGAGCTGATCCCGCCGGACCGGATCTACCCGGACCCGGACTGCGGCCTCAAGACCCGCACGGTCGAGGAGGCCAAGGACAAGCTCCGCGTCGTCGTCGAGGCCGCCAAGCAGGTCCGCGCCGAGGGCTGAACCCGGCCGTACGATGTGCCGGTGAGCGCCCGCCGGCCGTCCTCGGTCGAAGAGGTCTTCGCGCGCGCCCGATCGAGATTCGTGCCGCGCCTGCTTGCGGTCTTCGTGCTGTACGTGGGGGCCGTCTTCTCACCCGACATCGTCGCGGCGATCTCTGAAGGACTCGCGGCACCGAGTGAGGGGTTTCCGGCTATCGCCACGATGCCATTCTCGCCATCGCCATCGCCGCGCTCTCCGTCACCGGTTCCGCCGGCCACGTTGACCCGCAGCGGAGACACGTGGGTCCTCGAGCAGGCGGAATCCAACTCGCCATTGGAGATCCGGACCCAGCCCGACACTACCTACAGCTGGGCGCGCGCGGCGCAGTCGTTCCGGCTGCCGTACCCGGGCCATGCGGTCCGCGATGTCTCGATCCACGTCCGCTATGTTCGAGGCGCGGGGATGCGCGCCAGCTTGATCGAGATCCAGCACGGCGCGTCGCCGGACACGGGGTCCACCTTGTGGCTCGGGGAGATTCCGTCACGCGGCGTCCGACCTCATTCCTTCGTCGAGGTGCGGCTCGATCCACCCGTGCACATTCGGACGGATCGGAGCTACGCGCTCGTGCTGGCGCCGCTCGACGACGAAGCCAGATTCGCGCTCGGACAACTCTCCGGCGGAGATCCCTACCGGGAGGGGCGGCTCTGGGTCGAGGAAACGCTGACCTGGCAACCCGCGCCGGGCGATCTCGCGCTTCGAGTCACCTTCGTGCGGGCTTCGAGCTGAGCTGGCGGGTCAGCCCAGCTCCCTACCCGGTCTCGATCGGGACGCGCTGGTCGATCACGTGCGAAACGGGGATGCCGAACTGCCGGTCGACGCGGTGGGGCAGGTCCATCCGCAGCCACCGGCTCGGTCCGGGCGGCAGCGTGGACAGGATGATCTCGTCGAACTGGGCGTGGCGGACGGCGTCGCCGATCGCCCCGAGGGGCCGGGCGTCGCCGACCTCGCCGTCGGCCCGGGCGCCCATCTCTCGGAATCTGGCGAGCGCCGCGTCGAGGCGCTCACGCGCCAGGACCTTGGCCTCGCCCTCGACCCACGTCGCGTGGTCCTGCGGAGGGGTGGCGGGGACGACGAGGTGGAACTCGCACGGCCCCCCGGCCATGCACTCGCGCACCGTGGCCTCGTGGTGCTCCCCACCCAGGGGCTGGTTGGCCACGACCAGGTAGCGCCGCATCGCGAACCTCCTGGGGCGAACCCGGGACGCCATCTCGATCCTACCCCCGGAGGATCTCGTCCAACAGGTCCAGCTTCGCCTGGTCGATGACGACGTCGCCCGCCGCGGCGTTCGTCCGCACGTGCTCCGGGTTCCGGCTGCCGGCGATGGCGCTCGTGACGCCCGGTTGCGCCACGACCCACGCCAGCGCGAGCTGGGACAGCGTGATTCCGAGGTCCTCGGCGATCGGACGCAACCCGTCGATCGTCTCGAGGTGCCTGGCCCGGGCCGAGGGCTCGAAGAGCTCGGCGTAGTAGGACATCCCGCCGCCGGTGCCCCGCCAGTCGTCGTCGCCGAACTCGGTGTCCATCCCGATGGTGCCGGTGAGGAGGCCGTACGCGAGAGGACCGTACGCCAGGACCGCCGTGCCGTTCTGCTCGCACCACGGGAAGAGCTCGGGTCCGCTGCCGCGGTGCAGCATCGAGAAGTGGTTCTGCAGGGAGTCCACGTGGCGAACGTGCTCGCACCGCTCCAGGCGCTCCCGGTTGAAGTTCGAGACGCCGATGTGGCGGACCAGGCCGTCGTCGACGAGCGCCGCCATCGCTTCCCAGGTCGTCTCCAGGGGCGTCGACTCGTCCGGCCAGTGGATCTGGTACAGGTCGATGGCGTCCAGGCCGAGGCGGCGCAGCGACCCCTCGGCGCCGTGGCGGACGCCCTCGGGCGTGTAGCCGGAGACCGAAGCCGCGACCTTCGTCGCCACGAACGGCTTCGGCTCCAGGCCGGCGATCGCTCGGCCCACGACCTCCTCGGAGCGTCCGTCGCCGTAGACCTCCGCCGTGTCGATCCAGGTGATGCCGGCTTCGAGCGCGGCGTGGATCGCGGCGATCGAGCCCTCGTCGCCGGGGCCTTCGCCCCACACGGCGCCGCCGGCCTCCCAGGCGCCGAAGCCGATGACCGAGATCTCGTTCGTGCCGAGCTTGCGGGTCTGCATCGGGCTCACTCCTTCGGGGTGTGGTTCAGACGGTCCAGGGCGCCGGCGGAG
Organism: Actinomycetota bacterium; assembly: GCA_040904285.1. Lineage (GTDB taxonomy): Bacteria > Actinomycetota > UBA4738 > UBA4738 > JBBDTT01 > JBBDTT01. The sequence goes on along the minus strand of JBBDTT010000197.1, from coordinate 2,108 downwards.
ACCTCCGCCATCCGGCGCAGCTCCGAAACGACCTCCGGCAGGACGTCCAACAGGCGGTCGACCTCGCCGTCGGTCGTATCCCTGCCCAGGCTCGCCCGGAGCGAACCGCGCGGGTCGCGGCCCATCGCCTCCAGGACGTAGGAGGACTCCTCGCTGGAGCCCGGACAGCGCGAGCCGGTGTCGACGTGGATGCCTCGCTCGTCCAGCGACATCAGCAGCTGGTCCCCGTCGAGCCCGAGGACGCTCCAGCACACCACGTGGGGGACCCGGTGCGTCGGGTGCCCGTGGACCTCGACGTCCGGCACGCGCTCGGCCAGGCCCGTCCGCAGACGTTCCGAGAGCGCCCACAGCCGGCTCGCCTCGTCGGCGATCTCCCCCGAGGCGTCCTCCAGGGCGGCGGCCATCCCGGCGATCGCCGGAAGGTTCTCGCGTCCCGCCCGGCGGCGGCGTTCTCGCTCGTCTCCGAGGGTCTGGGCTTCGAACCGGAGCCCGCGCCGCACGTACAGTGCGCCGGCCCCCGGCGGCCCGCCGAACTTGTGGCTGGACACCGACAGCAGGTCGACGTCGAGCCTGCGGACGTCGAGCGGCAGGCGCCCCGCCGTCTGGCAGGCGTCGGTGTGTACCAGGACGCCGTGCATGCGGGCCAGGCGGACCGCCTCGGCCAGTCCGTGCATCGTGCCGACGTCCGGGTTGGCGTGCTGCACGCTGGCCATCACGGTTCCCGGACGACCCACTTCGGCCGCGAATCGATCCATGTCGGCGCGGCCGGTCGCGTCGACGCCGATCTCGACGACCTCGAAGCCGTCGCGGTCACGCAGGCGGTACGCCGCCTCGGAGACGCTGGGGTGCTCGACGGCCGTGATGACGATGCGGCCGCCCGACGTCCCGCTGCCGCGGGCGGCGCCGGCCACGGCGAGGTTGACCGACTCGGTCCCGCTCGAGGTGAACACGATCTCCTCGGGATGGGCGCCCAGGCGCTCGGCGACGGACGCATGGGCCGCGTCGAGGATCAGCCGGGCTCGACGGCCCTCGGCATGATGGCGCTGGGGATCGCCGAAGACGTCGAGCGCCTCGACCATCGCGGCGCGTGCGGCTGGACGCAGCGGCGCGGAGGATGCATGGTCAAGGTACGCGGATGACATTCCGTGCAACGATGCCACAGAAGCCCGAAGACGCAGGAGGGGAGATGACCGACCAGCACGCGGAGGAGCCCGACCCGGCGAACGCCACAGCCGAGGACCTCATCAAGCAGGGCCGGAGAGGCCAGGCCGGGGAGATCCTGCGCGAGTCCGAGGAGCGGACCGAGGACAACTCGACGGTCGACCCGGACGACCACAGCGTGATCCGGCGCAAGCCCGAGGAGACCGCCGACCCGCCGCCCGACGAGGACGAAAAGGAGGCCTGAAAGGCCACCTGAGCAGGGCGTTTCCAGGGCGAGGAGTATGATGAAAACAGTCCCCCTTCACCTGCTTCCGACGAGGACGACCCGAGGATGACGTGAGCACGACCGAGACCGAGGTACCGCAACAGAAGCCGGTCAAGGAGCTGGAACGGGTCGTCATCCGCTTCGCCGGAGACTCCGGCGACGGCATGCAGCTCACCGGAGATCGCTTCACCACTGCGAGCGCCGTCTTCGGCAACGACGTCTCCACGTTCCCCGACTACCCCGCCGAGATCCGGGCGCCGGCCGGCACCGTGGCGGGGGTCTCGAGCTTCCAGATCCACTTCGCCGACTACGACATCCTGACCCCCGGCGATCAGCCGAGCGTCCTGGTGGCGATGAACCCCGCCGCCCTGAAGAAGAACCTCGCCGACTTGGTGCGCGGCGGCTCGCTCATCGTCAACTCGGATGCGTTCACCGACTCGAACCTCAAGAAGGCCGGCTACGAGGCCAACCCGCTCGACGACGACGCCCTCCGCGACGCGTACCAGCTGGTCGAGGTCCCTCTGACCAGCCTCACGCTCGAGGCGCTCAAGGAGTACCCGATCACGAAGAAGGAGGCCGAGCGCGCGAAGAACATGTTCGCCCTCGGCATCGTGAGCTGGATGTACCACCGCCCGCCCGAGCCCACGATCGAGTGGATCACGAAGAAGTTCGCCAAGCGCGA
>JBBDTT010000196.1:11934-18199 GCA_040904285.1 Actinomycetota bacterium | reverse complement strand
CCTCGCCCCCCGTCGTAGTGCACGTAGGGGTTGCGGCCGTAGTCCCGGTCGAACCCGGTGTCCGGCGACAGAACCAGGGCGTCTGCGAACCGGCCGCGGGCGTCGGCCCACGCCACCATCTGCGCCGGCAGGGCCTCCAGACGACGCCCGGTGAGGGGGCCGTCGAAGGCGTCGCCCGTCGCCTGGACCCACCAGGACCCGGTCTGGCGGTCGTACATCACGAGGTTGGAATGGAGGAGCTTGCCGGTGGTGCCGAAGTCCAGCACGCGGCCGTCATCGAGCTCTCTGCGGAAGGCCACTCCGGTATTGCAAAGCGGGCAGTACGTCACGGCCACGGGAAGGCCGGCCACCTCGTCGTTGACGATCTCGTGCCACATGAGGATCCGGATGGGATAGACCTTCTGGAGGCCGGCGTGCTCCAGAAGGATGACGGGCTCCTGAGGCGCCAGGAAGTCGGCGTGGCGAGCCTCCACGAACGCCGGATCGTCGATCGAGGGGATCCCGTCGGGGGGCGGACCGCCGGACACCACGTCGTCCGGATCGAGGCCAGCCGGGGGCGCGGGGTTCGCCTCGTCGTTCGTCGGTGGAGAGCACGCCGCGACGGCGAGAGCGATCGCCGCGGCCAGCGGACCGAGAGACCTCACGTCGATGGGACGCGCCGCCCGGCCGGGCGATTGCGCGAGGAGGACGTCCGCCGGATCGACCGTGGCGCCCTCGAGTAGGAGCGACCTGACCATCGGGTGGAGGCTCCAGCCGTCACGCGGGTCCGACCGAGCCATCCTGCCACTGGAGGGCCTCCCGGAACGCCCGGGAGGCCCTCTCGAGTCTCGATGCAGACGGGGTTACTCCTCGGCCTCGTCGTCCGGGTGCTCACGCTCGGCGTGGGCTTTGAGCTCCTCCTCGGAGTCGAGACGCGCCCCGCACCTCGGGCAGACGACCTCATTCTCGCCGGTAGGCTCCGGTTCTCCCAAGATGGTCACCTCCTGTCGTTGGCGCTGCGAGCGTTGACAGTGGGCCGGACCGCTCCGCGGCTATTGGGGTTGGATAGACCAGGTCCCATACCCGCCCGGATGTCGCCACGTGCATGGGACGCGATGGATACGAGGATGATTGCCCTTCGGCGGACGAAGGATCGGGGTCGGCAATCGTTGTCGGTCTCGACGCGTCCCTATCGTGAGATGGCTCGACCGAACCCGCGATGACACCACAAGACAGCTTTCTGGCCGCGACGCTTCCGGCCATGGACCTCGTGTACAACCTGGCGCGGAGGATGGCCAGGCATCAAGCGGACGCCGAGGACCTCGTGCAGGAGACGTATATGCGGGCGTTCGAGGCCTGGACGGCTGGACGCCGGCCACGTCGCGTCGAGCCATGGATCGCCACGATCTGCCTGAACGCCGGGCGCTCATGGCTTCGGCGCGCGTCGACGCGCCTCGAGGACCCCTCCGACGAGGTGACGGACCGCGGCGCCCCCGACGATACCGAGGCCGAGGCCGTCGCCGGCCTGCAGCGAGGCGAGATCGCGCGGGCGCTGTGGCAGCTCCCCGAGGAGCAACGGATCGCGATCGCGCTCATGGACCTCGTGGGCTTCACCGCGGCCGAGACTGCGAAGATGATCGGCGCTCCGAGGGGCACCGTCCTGGCGCGGGTCCATCGGGGGCGGAAGCGGCTGGCCCTGATCCTGCAGCGGGAGGGGGTGACCTGGCCATGAGGCGACACGATCCGGAGTTGGCTGCCGCTCGATATCTCGGCGGTGGGCTCCGCCTGCGCCGGCGGCGCTCGTTCGAGGCCCACGTCCTGGAGTGCGAGGCGTGCTGGCGGGAGGTCGACGTGGCCCGGCGAGGCCGCTCCGTCGCCGAGGCGGCTCGGGAGCTCGCTCCCCAGCCGTTGCGCGAGCGCATCCGAACCGCGGTGTTCGCCGTTCCCCTCAGGTCAACCCGCCGGATGGTGCGGCCCGCCGCGATCACCGTTCTCACCGGAATCATCGTGCTGGCGGTGGTCACGCTCGTTTTCACGCGTGGACCGTCCGCCCAGGATCCTGTCATCGCGGCGGCCGCCGCATCGGGAGGCGGCGAGCTGATCGTTTCTGAACGGGCCGCGCCCGAGCTTCCACAGCGGCTGGGAGACCTCCGTCTGATCGACACCCGCTCGGGCACGGTGGAGGGCCTCCCCGTGATCCAGCACCTGTACCGAGATGGCGCAGGCCACGTCGTGTCCGTTCTGCAGGCCCCCACCCCTTTCCCGGTCGCCGCTGGGGCGGATCATGCCGAAGACGGACGGACGTGGACCACCGAGATCGACGGCATCGCGCTGCTCTGCGCGGAACGACCGGTGCCGTCCCTCGTGGCAGGGAACGACCCGACAGAGGTGAGGCACGTGGGGCGCCTCCTCGGCCTCCACTGAACCGCGCGAGGCTAGGTGGTCGACGCTCCCCGCCAGGGTCGATGCTGCGTCACTCGGCTCGCACCCGCCGCCGGCGCGTCATCCACCACGCCGTCCCGAGCACCGCGCCGAACAGCACGTGCTCGACGGTGAAAGTCGGCCACCCGACCATGCGCGGCATGTCCCGGATCGGGTCACCGCCGCCGAAGACCGCCGCCGCGAGCGGGAGCCCGACGAAGCTGCTGAACAGCATCACGACGACCCCGTAGATCGCGCCGAAGATGACGGTGGCTCCCCCTCGGAAACGGGCCACCCGGGCAATGAGGGCGAAGAGGACCCCGTACGCGGCGCCGACCCCCAGGTGGACGAGCATCCCCACGAGGGCTAGGTGGAAGCTTCGTCCATCCATGGCCGCCGCCATCGAAGCCATCATCGCGTCGGGCTCGATGACGGTCGAAGCGATGTGGTAGAGCGGCGTGAAGAACCCGTTGCCCAGGTACGTCAGCCCGGCGACCATGGCGAAGAGTGCCATTGCGACCGCGGCGACGATCCCCCAACCGGCTCCCCACCAGACCGCGCGAACCACGTGAGAGCCTTCCGCCACCGCGTCCCGCCTTGCGGCTGCGACGTCCACCGCACATCACCTCATGATGGGCGCCCGTTTCGAAGGAGGACTCGCAGGCGGGCCGCCTGATTGCGATGGCGCAATCATCGACGGCGTCCTGACGTCCCTTCCGCCAGAGGCGCCCGCGTGCCACGTTTGCCCGACAGGTACGGGGGGATGCACGTCCGAGAGGAGGTCCACGCATGCCGACGAATGTCGGCCTCGACGAGCTTCTACGCCTCCTGCGTGAGGAGGACGCACAACTGGTTGAGGTGCTTCCCGCGCGGGAGTTCGAGGAGGAGCACCTCCCCGGCGCCATCAACATCAACCTGAAGACGCTCACGCCAGAGGCCTGCGAGCAGCTCGATCCCTCGAGACCCGTCATCGTCTATTGCTGGGACGACCTCTGAGACATGAGCCCGCGAGCTGCGTGGCAGCTCGAAGCGTTGGGGTTCGAGCGCGTCTACGACTTCGTGGGCGGCAAGCTGGCCTGGCTGGAGCAAGGCCTTCCCACGGTCGGCCGCGGACCGCACTTCGCCGTCGCGGGCGAGATCGCACGCCCCGACGTCCCCACATGCCATCTCGGAGACACCGCCGAGCAGATCGAGCGAACGATCGCGGCGAGCGAGGGGTCGTTTTGCCTCGTCGTCAACGACGAGAGCATCGTTCTCGGGAGGGTCCGCCGCCGGGACTTGCCCGAGGACCGGTCGCGCCCGGTCGAGAGCTTCATGCAGTGGGGCCCCGCAACGGTCCGCCCGCGGGAAACCCTCAAGCCGCTGGCGGAGCGGATGCATGGCGCCGGTGTCGCGACCATCATCGTCACCGAGTCGGATGGGCGCCTGGTCGGGGTGGTGCACCGCGACGAGGCCGAGCGTTTGCTCGAAGAGAGGAGTCCAGATCCCTCCGAAGACTGAGCCCGAGCAGGAGCTCTCATGCCTGCACGGATGCGGGCGCAGCTCATTCGGCGCCTCGGTCGACGAACCGTCCAATCTCGATGATGTGGCAGAAGCGTCCCTCACGGAGACGCCCCCAGCGCGTCGTCGATGGCACGGTCGAGAACGTCGCCGTCGATCCGCCCGACGAACTCGTACACGAGGCGACCATCCCGGTCGATCACGTAGGTGGTCGGTACGCCGAGGAGCCCGAACTTGAATGCGATCGTGCCCGCGGGGTCGTGGATGCTCGGGAAGGTGATCTCGAACTCGTCCTCGTAGGCCCGGGCAGCGTAGACGTCATCACGATAGTTGACGCCCAGAACCGCCACCCCGCGGTCCCGGTAGCGTTCCCACGCCGCTTGCAGATGTGGGGCCTCCTGGCGACAAGGGGAACACCAGGACGCCCAGAAGTTCACGACGAGGACCTTGCCGCGAAAGTCCCGCGAGTCGATCATCGACCCGTCGAGGCCCTCCTGCCGGAACTCAGGAGCCGGACGGTCGTCGACCTTGGCACGCGCTTCGTAGTCGGCCACGCCGACCCGCGAAACCCGTTCCGTGCCGAAGGTCCTGAGCTCCTGCAGCGCCACGACGAACGAGGCCGCGACCGCGATCATCACGCCGACGGTGATGCTGTACCGGCGGCGGATCCGACGCCGCTGTCGCCGGAGCTCGTCAGCGTCCGGTGCCACTTACGCCGCTCCCACGCAGAACGGGCCTTCGGCGTTCTGCCCGGTGGAGTCCGTCCCCCGCGCTGGGCCGGCGGTCAGGTCGCCGGTCACGACACGGACCTCTTCTCCCTGGAGCTCGATCGGGAACCGGTCGAGCCCTCGGGGTGCCGGGCCGGAGCGGTACTCGCCGGCACGGTTGTACTTCGAGCCGTGGCAGGGGCACTCGAACCACTGGGACTGCTCGCAGAACGGCACCCGGCACCCGAGGTGGACGCAGCGCTGGTACAGGGCCATCAGCCCACCCGCGGCGATCCCTTGATATTCCTCGGGTACCGGATCGACGTCGTAGGGGACGATGTAGAACCGCCCGGATCCCAGGTAGAACGGCTGGCGCGTGGACTGGATGGCGTTCTTGATCTCGGTGAGGTTTCCGGCGTCGATCGTCGCGCCGAAGCCTCCCTTGATGTTCGGGTAGAGGAACGCGAACGTGGCGCCGCCGAACTGGACCAGGAACACACCAAGACCCCCGAGCAGGCCCCCGCGGAAGAAGTCCCGCCGCGAGATCGGCTTGGTGGGAGCGGTCGCTCGTTCCGGTTCCGCTCGAGCCGTCGCGGACCGGCGCGCCCGGACGAACGACCCACCGAGCAGGCCGACGAAGAGCGCGAACAGGATCACCACGACGACGGTGGCGAACGTGCTCTGGGTGATGGCGAACATGAAGAACACCTCGAATCGCTTGGGTCCATAGGCTGCCCGCGGGTCGGGCCGGCAGTCGGGCGGTTGATCGAGAGGGGCCGAGCTAGAGAGCTCTAGGCGGTTTCTCGAGCGCGGCAACCGCGGATCGAGGAAGAAGGATCGTCAGGACTGGGGCGGCGGAGTGTCTCGCCAGTGTCGGCCAGATCAGAGCAGCAAGCATCGCCGCGCACAGCATCATCCCAAGCGGAAGCGCACACTCGGGGCATATCGGCATGCCCCCCATGTGGCCCGCGAGCGGAAGGAGCGCTGCGAAGACGAGAACTACGACCAGCAGCGCCATCCGTGTGAAGCTCACGTTCTCCAGCTTACCCCTGGCACGGCGGCGCGCGGCGCGCGGATAGCTTCGTCCCTACGGCACGACCCGCACGTACGCCGAGTCCCACGGACCGACCTGGTGGTCGTCGAAGCCCGCGTCGCACGTCGGGATCGACACCGCCCGGGCGCGAACCCGGTACGTGCCGGCCTTCGCGTAGTTGTTACCCAGGCGAAGCACGGCCTTCTTGCCGACCTCGGTTCCCTGGACGCATCCCGTGGTGGCCCAGGTGAAGTGCCTGTTCCCCCACTCGACCTCGACCTCCCAGATGACGCCGTCCACGTCGCGCGCCTCGACGGTCAGGATCCACTCCTGCTCCCCCTCGGGCCCGGGGTGGCCTGACTTGTGGAAGTTCACGATCTCCAGCTTCGGGCGACCGCCGTTCGCGGCCAACGAGGGACCGGCCATGGATCCGACCAGCGCCACGACTCCAACCACCATCGCGAGACGTCGCATCTGCCTTCCCCCCTGTCCGTCGGGTCAGCCGTTGAACGCCGCGTCGAAGAGCTCGGCGTTGTGGGCCGTGTAGAGCATGGAGAACCCGCAGCTCCACAGGAGGTCGTCCTCGCCCGAGCCGAGGATCCGCTGGCCCTCCTCGAGCTGGACC
>JBBDTT010000196.1:2657-11924 GCA_040904285.1 Actinomycetota bacterium | reverse complement strand
GACCGCGTCCTCCTGGCCGAGCGAGGCGGAGGTGATCGCGCCGGGACGCTCGTAGGTCTTGAGCTCGACACTGTCACCCGATCCCCCCGTGTACCAGCGGCTCACCTCGAAGGTGACGACGGTGGGCTGATCACTCTCACCCTCGGGCACCGCGATCGAGCGGATGACGCCGTCGAACGCGAACGCACGGCCCCGGAGGTTCTCCACGCTGAACGGCTCGACGCACGACCCCACCCCGCCGCCGATCGGACTCTCGGGGGCCCCCAGCGCGCGAGGGTCCGCCTTCGGAGCGGGCTCGTCCCCCGTCAGCGCGACCGATGCGACCGCCACGACGACCACCACGGCGGCCGTCCCTGCTACGGCGATCCATCGGTTCCGCGCCCGGGAGCGCGCTCGTTCCGGCTCGGTGCGCCGGGCGACCGCGCTCACCAGCTCGGCGCGCAACCGCTCGAGGACGGGGATGTCGTCCTTCATCGTGCCACCTCCAGGAGTTCGGCCAGTTGATCCAGACCGCGAGCGACGCGCACCCGCGCCGCGCCCTCTGAACAGTTCAGTCGCCGGGCCACCTCGTCGTAGGGCAGGTCCTCCCCCACGCGCAGGGCGACCGCCTCCGCGACCTTCGGCGACATGGACCGCAGCGCATCCCGAACCTCCGCCCGAAGGTCGGCCAGGTCCGCGAGCTCCTCGATCCGCTCGAAGGACACCTCGTCCATCGCCACACGATTCACTCCGAGGCGCCGGCGAGCGCGCTCGCCCGCCTTGCTGCGCCGGACGGCCCGGGCGAGCTGGTGTCGGGCGATCCCGAGAAGCCAGCCTCTCGCACCGGCCCCTTCCTCCCGGTACCGGCGGCGGGCCAGGTAGGCGGCGGCGAACGTCTCGGCGGTGATGTCGGCTGCGAGATCGGGGTCCGCCGTCCTCCGGCAGACGAACGCGAGCACGGCCCTGGCATGACGGTCGTAGAACGTCCCGAAGTCGTCCGCGGAGCCCGCGGCGAGCAGCACCGCGTCCGAAGGATCCGCCGGAGCCGTCATCGATTCGCCCATCACCATGAAGATGCCACTTGCGCTGCGCGGCGTTACGACCCTCTCGTGGGACTCTCGACGCTGTCGCTCGACCACGCTCGGAATCGATCGGCTGGGATAGTGTTTGGAGAGCCTCAACTTGAGGAGACTCGTGCAGAGGATCATGGTCGGACTGGTGGCCCTCGTGGTCTTCGCCGTGGGTGTGGCCACGCCCGCGCGAGCCGGCCATGACGCGGACGTCCACTCGGACAACATGTCCCTGGTGGCCACCTTCGACGACGGCGGCGAGTATGCGGGGGGCACCGATCTCGCGTTCTGGGGAACCAGGGCGGTCGCCGGCAACTTCGACCCGGGGGGATTCCGGCTCCTCGACATCCGGAACCCGAGGAAGCCCGTCGAGGTGGGGCAGTTCGCCTGCAACGGCTCCCAGTCCGACGTTTCCATCTGGAGAGACCTCGTGTTCGTCTCCGTGGATGGGGCGCGAACGGGCCCCGGCTGTGACTCGGAGGCTGCGGCCGCGGCGGACAGCATCACCGGAATCGGCTGGGAGGGGATCCGGGTCGTCTCCATCGCGAACCCGAAGAAACCCACGCAGATCGCGACCGTTCGAACCGACTGTGGGTCCCACACGCACACGCTCGTTCCGGATCTCGCCAGGCGACGGCTCCTGCTCTACGTGCTCTCCTATCCCCTGGGCGCACCCACGCCCACCTGCAGTCCGGTGAGCCACCGCAAGATCTCGGTCGTGGAGGTGCCCCTCGCCGATCCCGCGTCCGCGCGCGTGACGTCGACTCCGAGCGTCGGACTGCCGATCGGATGCCACGACGTGACCGTCTTCCTTCCGAAGATGATCGCGGCCGCGGCGTGCATCACGGAGACACAGCTCTGGGACATCACCGATCCCGCGGACCCGGTGATCACCACCCGGGTCGTCAACCCCCTCATCAACATCCACCACTCAACCGTCTTCTCCTGGGACGGAAACACGTTCGTGATCGGCGACGAGCTCGGGGGCGCCGCCGTGGCGCCCGGCTGCGTCTCGGGAGAGGCCCCCCTCGGGTCCCTCTGGTTCTACGAGGTGAGCGATCCCACCATGCCGCTCGGCTCCTACTCGATCGAACGGGACGCCAGCCCGATCGACGTCTGCACCGCCCACGAGTTCAACGTCGTTCCGCTTCGGTCCGAGCGCGACGTGCTCGTCAGCTCCTGGTACACGGGCGGAACCATCGTGCTGGATTTCACCGATCCAGCGAACCCGCAGGAACTCGGCCACTACGTGCCCCAGGAGGGGGAGGCCGCGGTGCATTGGTCCTCGTACTGGTACAACGGCCTCATCTACGCAAACGGATTCGACCGCGGAATCGATGTGCTGAGAATCCGGCATCCGAGCTTGACTCCCAAGCAGGTCATCCCACTGGGGCATCTGAACCCCACCACGCAGGAGCGTCTGCCCAAGAGGTGAGCCCGCTCCTCCCCACCGATCGTTTGGGGCGCAGGGACGTGGGTAGGTCGGCAAGGACGAGAAGGGAGCCGACATGGCGCAGAGCGAGTGCGGGCACGCGGGCTGCACCTGCATGGGTGACCCCTACTGCAGCGACTACTGCCGCGACCACGGCGACCACGGCGACGATCACGGGTGCGAGTGTGGGCACCCCGAGTGCGCCGGCACGCCCGCCGCAACGTAAGACCCTCGTTGACGGTTAATACCCCCGGGGGGTATGGTCTCCGCCTCCGAGCGAGGAGGCGGCATGTACGGCTATCACGAGGACAAGGCGCAGATCATCGCCAGGCTTCGGCGGATCGAAGGACAGGTCCGCGGCCTCCAGCGGCTCGTCGAGGCCGACGAGTACTGCATCGACATCCTGACCCAGGTCTCCGCCACGACCGCGGGCCTGCGGAAGGTGGCCGTGAAGCTCCTGGGCGATCACCTCAATCACTGCGTGGCCGAAAGCGTGACCAGCGGCGCGGATCCCGAAGGCAAGGTCAGCGAGGCAACCGCAGCCGTCGAGCGCCTGCTGAAGGCGTAGGAGAGCCATGTCGAGGAATCCTCACGACGCCCACCCCGCCGACAAGACCGAGCAGGAGCTCGAGCACGGCGCGATGCATGGACGAGCTCCGGATTCGGTGGCCACCGAGGACCATGCGGCCCACGGGCACGACGAGCATCGCGGCCACGAAGGCCACGGCGAGCCCGGAGAGCACGACCGGCACGCGGCCGGTGGCGATCACGGGGCTCACGGAGGCCACGGTGCTCATGGAGGGCATGGGGACCACGCCGCCCTGTTCCGCGACCGGTTCTGGTGGACGCTCGCGCTCACGGTTCCGGTCGTCGTCTACAGCCACATGTTCCAGGAACTCCTGGGGTACACGGCCCCGGTCTTCCCCGGCAGCCACTGGCTGAGCCCCGTCATCGGCACGGTGATCTTCGTCTACGGGGGTTGGCCGTTCCTCACGGGTGCGATCTCGGAGATCCGGGCTCGCCAGCCCGGCATGATGCTGCTGATCGGCCTGGCGATCTCCGTGGCCTTCATCGCGAGCTGGGCGACCGAGTTCGGCGCGGTCGACCTGGACTTCTGGTGGGAGCTCGCCGCCCTCATCGCGGTGATGCTGTTGGGTCACTGGCAGGAGATGAAGGCCATCGGCCAGGCCAGCGGGGCCCTGGAGGCCCTGGCCGCACTCCTCCCGGACGAGGCCGAGCGCGTGACGCCCGAGGGAACGGAGACGGTGCCGCTCGACGCGCTGGAGGCCGGCGACGTCGTCCTGGTTCGGTCCGGGGCGAGGGTTCCCGCCGACGGCGAGATCGTCGAGGGCGAGGCCGAGTTCGACGAGTCCATGATCACGGGCGAGTCCAGGCCCGTTGCCAAGGGCGTGGGCGACTCGGTCGTCGCCGGGACGGTAGCCGTGGACTCCTCGGTCCGAGTTCGGGTCACGGCCGTCGGGGAGGAGACCGCCCTGGCGGGGATCCGCCGCCTGGTCGAGCAGGCCCAGCAGTCCCGGTCGCGCGCTCAGGGCCTGGCCGATCGGGCCGCCGCGATCCTGTTCTACGTGGCTTCGGGGGCCGGCGTGATCACGTACCTCACCTGGACGCTCCTCGGGAACCAGCGCGGCGCGGTGGAGCGCACGGTGACGGTGCTCGTCATCGCGTGCCCCCACGCGCTCGGGCTCGCCATCCCTTTGGTCATCGCCATCTCCACCTCCCTGTCCGCCCGCAACGGGATCCTGGTCAAGGACCGCCTCGCACTCGAGCGGATGCGTCAGGTCGACGTGGTGCTCTTCGACAAGACCGGCACGCTCACGACGGGAAGCCCGGCCGTCCAGGGCGTCGCGGCCGCGGATGGCGACGAGGACGGCCTGCTTCGGCTCGCCGGTTCCGCCGAGGGCGACAGCGAGCACCCGCTGGCCAGGGCAATCGTCGACGCCGCGCGGGAGCGCGGGAAGCTCGTCCGTGCGAGCGGGTTCAAGTCGTCGACCGGCCGAGGGGTCGAGGCGACGGTGGACGGGAAGCACGTCACCGTCGGCGGCCCGTCCATGCTCCGCGAGCGAACGCTGTCCGTGCCGAACCAACTCGAGGACCACGTGCGTGCATGGAAGGAGCAGGGGGCGACCGTCCTGTACGTCGCGGTCAACGGGTCCGTCGCGGGGGCCCTCGCGCTCGCGGATCAGGTGCGGCCCGAGTCCAAGGAGGCCGTCAAACAGCTGGGCGACCAAGGCGTCGAGGTGGCGATGATCACCGGCGACGCGCGCGAGGTCGCGGAGGCGGTTGCGGCGGAGCTCTCGATCGACCAGGTCTTCGCGGAGGTTCTGCCCGAGAACAAGGAGGAGGCGGTCGCCGAGCTGCAGGGACGCGGCAAGCGCGTGGCCATGGTGGGCGACGGCGTGAACGACGCGCCCGCCCTCGCCCGGGCCGACGTCGGGATCGCGATCGGGGCCGGCACGGACGTGGCCATCGAGTCGGCCGGCGTCGTGCTCGCGTCGGACGACCCCCGGGCGGTCGTGGACGTTATCCGGCTGTCGAAGGCCAGCTACCGGAAGATGGTCCAGAACCTCGCCTGGGCCACCGGCTACAACCTGTTCGCGATCCCCCTCGCGGCCGGGGTGCTGGCCGGGGCCGGGATCACCCTCGCGCCCGCGGTCGGAGCCGTTCTGATGAGCCTCTCGACGGTCGTCGTCGCCCTCAACGCCCAGCTCCTTCGCCGACTGCGGCTCGGCGAACGTGCCGCCCCGGTCACCGTGTGAAGGGAGGAGGAATGCGTTCCAGAGGCAGCATCGGCATCGGGCTGGCCGTCGTCGTGCTGGCATTCGCGGCATGCGGCGACCCGGAACCCTCGGGCTCGCCGAGCCCGGCGCCGTCGGGAGCCAGGACGATCGAGATCGAGGCTCAGGATGCCCTGCGGTTCGATCCGTCCGAGGTGACGGTGTCGGCGGGCGAGACCATCCACTTCGTCGTCTCGAACCCGGGAGCGGCCGATCACGAGTTCGTCCTGGGCGACGAGGACGTCCAGGCCGCGCACGAGGCGGGCGAACACGGGGGCCACGCGGACGACGCCCTGGCCACCCTCGACCTTCCCCCGGGCGCGACCGAGACGGCGACGGTCACGTTCGACGAGCCCGGAACGATCCTGTTCGGCTGCCACATCGACGGCCACTACTCGGCGGGGATGGCCGGGACGGTCACGGTCGAGGGCTAGTCCGCTCCCGCCTGGATGTACCCTCCCCAACGGAGCAGGGAATGACGCCTGCGACGCCTCAGCAGTGAAGTTGGGCTTGCCTACGGCACGCCGGCCGTACGCCGCTCCCGCTCCATGCGCTGGCCATACCGGGTCATCCCCCTCGGCTTGTAGATGTTCAGAACCAGGACCACGATCAGCACCAGCGCGCCGCCGACGGAGTGGGGCAGCGTGCTCGGCAGGGCGCGGAGACGTTCGGTGGACGTCGACGGATCCGCCGCGATGCCCGCGTGGAAGGCGATCGTTCGCGTTTCCACCAGCAGCACGATCGTCGCGAGCGTGGTCAGCAGGAGCGAGATCAGGACCCAGTAGTGCCGGAACAGACCCCACTTCGTTCCGAGCGACACGATCAGCCCCGTGGCCAGTGAGGCGAGGGCCAGCGGGACGATGACGTACCGGGCGATGAGGTCCATGCCGAGATAGGCGGTCCGCAGCATCTGGCCTTCCTCGCCGGTGGCGGAGGCGAAGTCGAGGGCCAGATAGGCCCCGATCGCGCCGATCCAGCCCACCGAGAGCGTGAGGTGCACGGCGAGCACGAGCTTGCGAAGGCCGGGCGACATGATCATCGCGGGGGCCTCTCTACGGGCCGTGCAGACCGGGACCGTGCTCGACGCCGGCGACCAGCGCGACGACGACCGCCACGGCCGCGAGGATCGCGACGATCAGGAAGACCTTCACCCAGCGCGGCATGCCGGTCGTCGATCTGTCCTCGCCCCCGGGCTCCGTCATGAGCCTCCTCCTCACTCGTTGGCAGGTCACCTTGATCGAGACATATTGTCTCTGTCAACTCAGCATGTCTACGTCGTGTACGGACCGTATACTGCCCCGGTGCCCAGGCTCTGGAACGAGACGCTGGAGGAGCACCGCCGCGAGGTCCGCGAGGCGATCCTGGATACGGCCGCCGCGCTCGTTGGTGAGCACGGGCTCCTGTCCGTGACGATGTCACAGATCGCCGAGGAGACCGGCATCGGACGGGCCACGCTCTACAAGTACTTCCCGGACGTCGAGGCGATCCTGCGCGCCTGGCACGAACGTCAGATCACCGGTCACCTGCAGCATCTCGCCGACGTCCGGGACCGAGCCCGCCACGCCGGGGACCAACTCGAGGCGGTGCTCGAGGCCTTCGCCCTCATCTCGCACGAGTCCCGTCGGCACCACGACACGGAGCTCGCGGCGTTCCTGCACGGTGAAGACCAGGTGGTGCGAGCGGAACATCAGCTCCGCGACATGCTCCGGGAGCTCCTGGCCGCAGGCGCGAAGACCGGCGATGTGCGAGACGACGTCGCGGCGGACGAGCTTGCGAGCTACTGCCTCCACGCCCTCACGGCGGCCGGCAGCCTCCCGTCAAGGGCCGCGGTCCGTCGGCTCGTCGCGGTCACGCTCGCCGGGTTGCGGCCCCTGCGCTAGCCTGGATCCATGCGCCGCGCGCTCCTGGTTCAGCTCGTCGTCATCCTTGCGAGCTGCGGTGGGTATCCCACCGAGCCTGAAGCCGGCCGAAGCGCGGGCTCGCGCGCCCCGGCCTTCGAGCTCCCTTCCGCGCAGGGTGGCCGCGTCGCGCTGGGGGACTACCAAGGCAAGAAAGACGTCCTCCTGTACTTCAGCATGGGCCCCGGGTGAGGCGGATGCATGCTGCAGGTGGTCGACCTGCACTCGGACCGGAAGTTCCAGCAGCTCGACATCGAGCTCCTCAGCATCTCGCCCGACCCGCTGGACGCGTGGCGCGAGGGCATCGAGGAATACGACATCGAGAGCCCCGTCCTTTCGGATGAAGGGAACCGGGTTGCCGAGGACTACGGCGTCATGCAGTGGATGGCCCCGAGCGGAGAACCCGGCCACACCTTCGTCCTGGTCGACCAGACGGGGATCATTCGGTGGGTCCGTGACTACGGCGCCCCCCAGAACGGCGGCCTGATGTACGTGGTTCCAGAGGAGCTGATGAAGGAGCTCGTGCCGGTCGTGTCGAGGTCGTCCTAGGTGAGGGTCGACCTGAGGCATGGCTGAGACCTTCAGCCTCGCCGAGCTCTCCGAGGAGACGGGCGAACCAACGGAGCAACTTCGGCGGTGGCACCAGTCCGGCCTGCTCCCGGGCGCTCCGGATGCATTCGACTCATCGTGAACTCGATGGTCCATGCCTCGCCCTCCAGAAGTCACAAGACCGCCACGGGGATGGCCGGCCACGGCGATCGCCTTCGCTCGCGTCCTCATCTCGGCCAGGCGATGAAGGGCCGAACGCGCATGATGGCCTCCCGTCGGTGACGACCGGCTGCAGGCTACCCGCCCGCCCACGACGGAAGCCTTCTGCTCATTACGGTTCCCTTACGTTTGGTCGGGTGGGGCCGGCCCTAGGAGACGCGGCCCGGCGGCACGGACGGCGGCCCCTTCGCCGTCGAGGGGAAGGCGCACGGTGAATCGGCATCCGTCACCGGCGTTCTCGACCTCGATCTCGCCCTCGTGGGCGTCGACGATGCCGCGGGCGATGGACAGGCCGAGGCCCGCACCGCCGTCGCCGGGTGTCCGTGCGGCCTCGCCCCGGAAGGCCAGGTCGAACACCCGGTCGAGGTCGGGCGGCGGGATGCCCCCGCACCCGTCGGCGACCGAGACGTAGGCGCGGCCGTCCGCGACGCCAGCCTCGACCCACACCGTCCCGTCGGCCGGCGTGTGCCGGATGGCGTTCTCGAGCAGGTTGCGCAGCACCCGCGAGAAGTCGGACGCCGACAGCGAGAGCTCCGGCGCGGAGTCGGTGCGGCCCGACACGCGCACCCGCTTCGCGGCGGCGACCGGGTCGGCGGCGGCGATCGCGTCCGAGACGAGGTCCGAGAGCGACACGCGCTCCATCTCCAGCCGGAGCGCGCCGGCCTGGATCCGGGACAGCTCGAACAGATCGTCCACGAGGCCGGCGAGATGGTCGGCCTCGCGGCGGAGCCTGGCGTGGTACTCGGCCACGGTCTCCGCGTCCGAGACGACGCCGTCCTCCAGGGCCTCGGACATCGCCCGGATCCCCGCGAGGGGCGTGCGCAGGTCGTGGGAGATCCACGCAACGAGCTCGCGGCGGGAGGCCTCGAGGGCGCGCTCGCGGAACCGGGCCTCCTCGAGCCGGCGCGACATCTCCTGGAGCTCGGCGGCCAGGGCCCTGAACTCGGCGGTCTCCGACGGATCGGCGGCGGCCGGGGACAGTCCCTCTCCGATCCGCCTGGCCGTCTCGCCGAGTGCTCGGCGCGCCGCCACGACCCGCTGTCCCAGGACCAGGGCGGCCACGATCGCCACCGTGACCGCCACGATCAGCACCACCCACAGCACGTGCAGGTCGTGGTCCGAGATGAACATCGCGCGGGAGGCGGCGAGCGCCCCGGCCGCGACCGCCCCCAGCGCGGTCAACGCCACCACGATCGCCTGTGTCGCGATGGATCGCCGCCGGAGCAGATGCAGGGCCACCGTCCCGAGGCCGCCGGCGCCGGCCGCGGCGCCCCCGGCCACGGCGGCCATCCTCAGCGCCTCGGCCGACGACATGCCGAACGTCG
>JBBDTT010000196.1:0-2647 GCA_040904285.1 Actinomycetota bacterium | reverse complement strand
GGGGGGGGGTGGGCGCCGGCGACTCCCACGGGGACGACTCGGGTCCATCTCATGGCTCGAACCGGTAGCCGACGCCCCACACCGTGACGATCCGGCGTGGATCGGCGGGGTCGGCCTCGATCTTTTCCCTGAGCCGGCGCACGTGCACCGTCACCGTCGAGGTGTCTCCCACGGCGTAGCCCCACACGCGTTCGAGCAGCTCCTGGCGCCGGAACGCCCGGTGGGGGTGGCGCATCAGGTGCACGAGCAGCTCGAACTCCCGGGCAGTCAGCGCCGCCACCTCGCCGCGGATCCGCACCTCGCGTGCGGCCGTGTCGACCTCGATCCCCTCCGCCTGCAAGACGGCGGGAAGTCCGCCGGGAGCGAGGGGCTCGGCGGCGCGGCGGAGCACCGACTTCACGCGCGCGGTCAGCTCGCGGGGGGAGAACGGCTTCGCCACGTAATCGTCGGCGCCCAGCTCGAGGCCGACCACGCGATCGTCCTCGTCGCCGCGGGCGGTCAGCATGATGATCGGGATGGGCGCGAGGCTGCGCAGGCGCCGGCACACCTCCAGGCCGTCCATCCCGGGAAGCATCAGGTCCAGGACCACCAGTGCCGGGGGGTCGGCGGTCGCTCGCTCGAGGGCGATCTTCCCGTCCGCCACGGTCTCGACCGTGAAGCCCTCGCGCTCCAGGTAGCGCGTGACGACGTCGGCGACGGTGGCGTCGTCGTCGACGACCAGGACCCGGCCCTCCACAGTCATCACCATAGCGAGCGCCAGGCGATCTGGACGACCAGTGCCAGCCCGGCCTGCGCGCCCAGCCAGCCCCGCCGGGAACCCCCGCCTCCCCTTCCGCCTCGGCCGAGGGCCGCGCACGCCAGGACGAGCCACGGCATGAAGGGAAGCCAGATCCGCTCGACCTCGCCCTTGGACAGCCCCGACAGGTCCGCGAGGACCACCGCGGCCAGCGCACCGCCGGCCAGGAGCCACAGGCCCCGGTCGCGAAGGCGAGCCAGGCCAGCCGCGACGGCCGGGCCGACGGCGAGGGCCAGGGCGGCGAGGTTCGCCACCAGGAAGTAGCCGTACGGCCGCAGCCGGGCGATCCCCACCGCGTAGCGGCGGCGCGACGCGGCGAGGCCGTCCGGCCACCAGAACCCGGCGGCCGCCGCCATCGCGAGCGGCACGGCCGCACCCATCCCGAAGACCGCCAGCACGTCCGGCCGCCGCCGCCGGATCGCCACCGCCGCGGGGACGAGGGCGAGCGGCGCCAGCCCGTAGGACAGGAGCAGGCCGATCCCGAAGACCGCGCCACCGCCCGCGGCGAGGGCGCGAGAGCGAGCCCCGGTCCGGCCCGTGGCCAGGACCAGCAGCGCCACCGACCACGCCCCGATCCCGAGGTACGCGCCGTCCATCGAGGTTGCCACCCACAGCGCGAACGGCGCCAGCGCCACGAACGGGGCGGCCCGGCGCGCGGCGTCCTCGCCGGCGACCTCGCGTGCGGCGATCAGCGCCGCCGGCGCGGCCGAGGCGCCGAGCGCGATCGCCACGGCGGCGGCCGGGCCGGCCCCCCCCGAGGCCGATCCGGCTCAGCCCCCACAGTGCCAGGACGGTCCCCGGCGGATGGCCCTCGATGTGGACCGGGAAGCGGGCGATCCGCTCGGTGAACGATCCGATGAACTCGAGGGGATCCCCGACGAACCGGACCCCGGCGAGGTACTCCTGCCCGGCGCGCAGCGGGTGGGTGATCGCATCCGGCCCGTCGGTGAGGGCCAGCGCGACGGCCCAGGCCGCGGCCAGGGCGAAGGCTGCGCCGAGCAGGACGCGCCAGGAGGCGGCGCGGGCGACCGTCGGTCCGAGCGCCACCGCCAGCGCACCCACGGCGACCGCGGGGAGGGCCCACGCGGACGGGCGGACATCGAGGGCGCCGACCAGCGGCTGGGTCACCCCGGGGCGGAGGCCGAGCCCCCACACGACGGCGCCTCCCACCAGGGCCGCCCACGCCACGACCGAGCCCGCGGAGGCCCCCCGACCGGCCGCGCCGTGGAGCGGCCGGCCCGGCGCGCGCGAGACCACGGCGGTCGAGGCCACGGGTCGAGGGTAGGCAGAGCCAACGGACCCGAACAGCCTCCCGGCACGAAGTTCAGCGAACCGTAAGGGTTGCCGTCGTCTCGCGAAGGGAGGCCCGTGGCACGGTGGTTCGGATGACCGATGTCGTCCTCCCCGTGCTGGACGAGGCCCGTGCGATCCCCTCGGTGCTCGCCTCGCTGCCGGAGGGATTTCGCCCGATCGTCGTGGACAATGGCTCCACCGACCGTTCCGCGGCGATCGCGCGGCGGCTGGGCGCGGAGGTGATCGACGAGCCCCGGCGAGGGTTCGGCTGGGCCTGCTGGACGGGCCTGCGCGCGGCGCGGTCCGAGGTGGTCTGCTTCATGGACTGCGATGGCTCGCTCGACGCCGGCGACCTGCTGCGGGTCACGGTGCCGGTCCAGGCCGGAACGGCCGACCTCTGTGTCGGAGAACGACAGGCCGAGCGCGGCGCGTGGCCGCTGCACGCCCGGACCGCCAACCGCGTCCTCGCCTGGGAGCTCCGCCGGAGGTTCGGGATCCGGCTGCGCGACCCCGGCCCCATGCGGGCGGCCCCGCGCGAGCGGCTGCTGGCGCTCGGGA
>JBBDTT010000195.1:0-18218 GCA_040904285.1 Actinomycetota bacterium | reverse complement strand
CTGGACCATCCCTACCCCGGGCTGGCCGTGGTGTTCCTCGAGGCCGGTCAGGGTGTGGAGCGCGACGACCTCGGCGCCTGGCTGGAGGACGAACACGTGCCCGCGCTGATCGAGGGGTCCTCGGCCGCCATGGCCCTGGGCTTCACCCCGGTCCCCATCCCCGACGACGCCCCGGCCGACGTCCCGAGGATCGCCGCCGACGAACGCCGGGTCCTGGTCCTGCTGTTCCTCGAGGCCGACCCGCGCGAGGAATGGGCCAGCCGTTGGGCCACGCAGGCCGAGGTCGTCTCGGGCGGCGGGCTCGGCTCGGTCGTGTGGGCCTCACCGTTCATCCCGACGCTGCCCGGAACCGACACGTTCACCGACCAGCTCCGCTGATGGACCTGCGGACCTCGCCCGACGAGCAGGCGTTCCGGGCCGAGGCGCGCGCCTGGCTCGAGGCGGCCGTCGCCGAGCTCCCACCGAAGCCGCCCGCCGAGGACTGGGCGGCTCGCCGGGCCCACGACACCACCTGGCAGCGGACCCTGCACGACGCCGGCTACGCCGGGCTCGACTGGCCACCGGAGGCCGGCGGCCGGGGCGCGACCCCCGGGCAGCACCTGATCTTCCTCGAGGAGGCCGAGCGGGCCGGCGCGCCCTACGTCGGCGTCGGCTTCGTGGGACTCCTCCACGCCGGGCCCACGATCGCCGCCGAGGGGTCCACCGAGCAGCGTGCCCGGTACCTGCCCCCGATCCTGCGCGGCGAGGAGGTCTGGTGCCAGGGGTTCTCTGAACCGGGCGCCGGCTCGGACCTCGCCTCGCTGTCGACGCGCGCCGTCCTGGACGGCGATCACTACGTCGTCAACGGCCAGAAGATCTGGACGTCGTTCGCCCAGGTCGCCGACTTCTGCGAGCTCCTCGTTCGAACCGACCCGGCGGCGCCGAAGCACCGGGGCATCACGTGGCTGATCCTGCCGATGGACACTCCCGGCATCGAGGTCAGGCCCCTACGGACGATCGGGGGATCCTCGGAGTTCAGCGAGGTGTTCCTCACCGACGTCCGCGTCCCGGTCGCGAACCGGGTCGGCGACGAGAACGACGGGTGGCGCGTGGCGATGGTCACGTTCTCGTTCGAGCGGGGGACGGCGTTCGTCGGCGACCTCCTCGGCGCGCGGCGGCTGCACGAATCGTTGGTGGAGACCGCCCGCGCGAGCGGCGCGTGGGAGGACGGAGGCATCCGGCGCGAGCTGGGGCACCTCGGCGCCGACCTCGACGCGCTGTGGGCGCTGACGCTGCGCAACGTGACCCAGGCCGAACGCGGATCGGGCGTTCCCGGCCTCGGTGGATCTGTCTTCAAGCTGCACTACACGCAGGTCCGCCACCGCATGGGAGATCTGGCGATGCGGCTCCTCGGCCCCGACGGGCTCGACCTCCAGGACGAGCACGTCCGGGGATGGGTCTACGCGATGTCGATGACGATCGCCGCCGGGACGACCCAGATCCAGAGGAACATCATCGGCGAGCGGATCCTCGGCCTCCCGAAGGAACCCGCGTGAACTTCGACCTGGACGCCGACGAGCGGGCACTGCAGCAGGGCATCCGCGACCTCTGTCGGAGCGACACCGCCCCGGACCACCCTCGGGCCCGTGAGGCGGCCGGGGGCGTCGATCGCGACAACTGGCGCGAGCTCGGCCGGGCCGGCGTCTTCGCCCTGCGCCTCGCCGAATCAGAGGGCGGGGTCGAGCTGGGTCTGACGGGGGCGGCCCTCGTCTTCGAGGAGCTCGGCCGGGCCCTCGTGCCGGGTCCACTCGTCGCCTCCCACCTCGCCGGGGCGCTCGTGGACGGCGCGGCCATGGGCGACCGGGTCGTCGGCCTGGTGGAGCGGGGGCAGGGTGTGGCGTTCGTCGAGCACCTCGAGGCGGTGGACGTCCTCGTGGCCCTCGACGACGACGGCCTGTGGTCGGTCGCGCCCGGCTCGTTCGAGGCCGAGCCGGTGACCGCGCCACTCGACCCCCTGACCCCGGTGCACCGGGTGACGGAGCTGCCGATGGGCGAACAGCTCGCCGGGCCGGAGGACGCGTCCCGGTGGTGGCTGGAGGGCGCGGTCCTCACCGCGGCCTTCGCGACCGGGATCGCCTCCGCCACCACCGACGCGGCCGTCGCCTACGCGAAGGAGCGCGAACAGTTCGGGAGGCCGATCGGGTCGTTCCAGGCCGTGAAGCACCTCTGCGCGGACATGCTCACCCGGGCCGAGGTCGGCCGGGCCGCGACGTACGCGGCGGCGTGTGCCGTCGACGACCCGGCGGCCGTGGACGACCCCGGACGCGCGGTGGCCTCGGCGCTCCTGCTCGCCACCGAGGCCGCGTTCGTGAACGGCAAGGATTGCATCCAGGTCCACGGCGGCATGGGGTTCACCTGGGAGGCGAACGTGCATCTGTACGTGAAGCGCGCCGCGGTCCTGCGCACCCGGTTCGGGGGCGCCGACGCGCATGCCGAGGCCGCGGCGGCCACCTGGTGAGCGTCCGTCCCGGCCTCCAGGCCGTCGTCGCCGGCATCCACGCCCTTCCGTACTCGAAGGACATCGGGATGACCGAGCGCCGCTCGGGGGCGCTCGCGATCCTCGGCGCCCTTGAGGACGCCGGCCTGACCGTCGCCGACGTCGACGGGATGACCCGCTACGTCTGGCAGCCCACGACCGAGATGGAGATGGCCCGGATCCTCGGTGTCCCGAACCTCCGGTTCTTCGGCGAGATCGACTACGGCGGCGGAGCGGGGGCCCCCACCGTGCAGCTCGCCGCGATGGCCATCGAGCTCGGGCTGGCCGACGTCGTGGTGGTCTGGCGGTCGCGCAACCGGTCGTCGGGAGGCCGGCCCTGGGCCGGCCAGATGGTGGCCGAGGGCCAGGACCAGTTCGAACGGCCCCACGGCATCGTCCGCCCCGCGGACGGCTTCGCGATGATCGCGCGGGTCTGGATGCACCGGTGGGGCTGGCGGCGCGAGGACCTCGGCCGCGTGGCGATCGCCGTCCGCGAGCACGCGCTGAAGAACCCGATGGCGATGATGCACGGCCGGCCCCTGACGATGGAGGACTACCTCGCCGCCCGCATGATCGCCGAACCGTTGTGTCTGTTCGACAACTGCCTGGAGACCGACGCCGCTCTGGCGATGGTCCTGACCAGCGCCGAGCGGGCCGCGGACCTGGAGACGACACCGGCGTACGTCACGGGCTACGCGATGGGCAGCGGCCCCGAGGTCTACGCGATGACCAACTACTACGGCCCGGAGCTGAGTCCCACGCCGAACGCGTTCGTCGCTCCCGAGCTGTGGGCCAACACCGGCCTCCAGGCGGCGGACATCGGCGTCGCGCAGTTCTACGACGCGTTCACCCCGCAGGTCCCCGTGGCGTTCCAGGAGTTCGGCTTCTGCGCGGACGGCGAGGGCGCCGCGTACCTGGTCAGCGGCGAGGCGCCGCCCTACAACACGAGCGGCGGCGGCCTCTCCGAGGCGTACACGCACGGCTTCAACCTCCTGGTCGAGGGCGTCCGCCAGGTCCGCGGCACGAGCACCGACCAGGTCGAGGGCGCCGGCCACGTGCTCGTGACGAGCGGCAACGTGGTGCCGACGGGCGCGATCGTGTTCTCCCGGGAGCCGAGATGAGCGAACCCACCCCGCTGCCTCCGAAACCCGTCCCGGACCCCGACACGCAGCCCTACTGGGACGCCGTCAAGGAACGCCGGCTGGTCGTGCAGCACTGCGGCGGGTGCGGCCACTGGATCTGGCAGCCTCGGCCGGTGTGTCCCCGATGCCATGCCGCCGACCCGGAGTGGACCGAGGTGAGCGGGGCCGGGACGGTCGCGAGCTGGACGGTCGTCCACCCTCCCGTCCTGGCCGTGTGGCAGGGCGTCGTGCCGTTCACGATCCTGCTCGTGGAGCTGGACGTTGCCCCCGGCGTGCGGATGGTCGGTCAGCTCGTAGACGAGGACGGCGAACGGCTGCAGACCGCCGTCGGCGTGGAGTTCGGCGCCCGCCTCGCGCTGGTGTGGCGAACCGACGAGGCGGGCCAGGTCCTCCCCGCGTGGAGGTTGGCGCCCTGAACCGAGTCGACCCTAGAATCTGACGGACCGTCAGATTCCGAGCCGGGGGAGCGAGATGATCGACGAGTTCGGGAGCCTCTGGGACCTGATCGAGCGCCGCGCCCTCGAGACGCCGGACGGCCCGACGGCGGTCGACGAGCGGGGGGGATCGCTGACGTTCGCCGGGCTGCGAGAGGGCGCCGAACGGGTCGCGGCGGGCCTCGCCGCGAACCACGGGATCGGCGAGGGCGACGTGGTGTCCTGGCAGCTCCCGACGTGGACCGAGTCGATGGTCCTGGTCGGCGCGCTGTCCCGGCTCCAGGCCGTGCAGAACCCGATCCTTCCGCTGTACCGGCAGCGCGAGGTCGGCTTCATCGTTCCCCAGGCGAGGACCAAGCTCTTCCTCACGCCGTCCACCTGGCGGGGGTTCGACTACGAGGCCATGGTTCGCGAGATCGCGCAGTCGGCCGGCGGGGTGGAGGTCCTGGTCGCCGACCGGACGCTTCCCGAGGGCGACCCCGCCTCGCTCCCGCCTCGGCCGAGCGCCAGGGGTCCCGACGATGCGCCGGTTCGGTGGCTCTTCTACACGTCCGGGACGACCGCCGAGCCGAAGGGCGCGAAGCACACCGATCACACGATCGCCGCCGCGGCGCGCGGCATGGTCGAGCGCCTGGCTCTCGTCCCCGAGGACCGGAGCGCGCTCGTGTTCCCGTTCACCCACGTCGGCGGGATCATCTGGCTGTACGCGGGCCTCATGACCGGGCTCGTCAACGTGATCGACGAGGCGTTCGATCCCGAGAAGACCACCGAGTACCTCGCGAAGCAGGACGTGACCCTCGCGGGATCGGGAACGTTCTTCCACCTCGCCTACCTGAAGATGCAGCAGGCCGACCCGTCCCGGAAGCTGTTCCCGAACGTCCGGGCGTACCCCGGTGGGGGCGCGCCGAAGCCGCCCCAGCTCCACTACGACCTCAAGGAGCATCTCGGAGGCGCGGGGATCGTGAGCGGCTACGGCCTCACCGAGGCGCCGATCATCTCGATGGCGGGCGTCGACGACACCGACGAGGTCCTCGCCAACACGGAGGGCCGCGCGACACCCGGGGTGGAGCTGCGGGCCGTGACCCTCGAGGGCAACGAAGCGGGCGTGGGCGAGGAGGGCGAGATCCGCGCGAAGGGGCCTCAGCTGATGCGCGGCTACGTCGACTCGAGCCTCGACGCCGAGGCGTTCGACGAGGACGGGTGGTTCCGCACCGGCGACCTGGGGACGCTCGACGGAGCGGGGAACGTGACGATCACCGGCCGCCTCAAGGACATCATCATCCGCAAGGGCGAGAACATCTCCGCGAAGGAGCTGGAGGACGCCCTGTTCACGCACCCCAAGGTCGCCGACGTCGCCGTGGTCGGCCTGCCGGACCCCGAGTCGGGCGAGATCGCGTGCGCCGTCGTCGCATCGAAGAGGCCGGAGGACCCGCTTTCGTTCGAGGAGATGCAGGCGTTCCTCGAGGAGCAGACGGTCACGAAGCGCAAGTGGCCGGAACGGCTGGAGAGCGTCGAGGCCCTCCCGCGCAACCCGGCGGGCAAGGTGCTGAAGCAGGACCTCCGCAAACAGTTCGGGGACGGATGACCTCGGACACGGTGCGCCTGGAGTACGACGGTCCGGTCGCGATCGTCAGCCTGAACCGGCCCGAGCGCCACAACGCGTTCACCGACGAGATGGACGGTGCCTTCTTCGACGCGCTCAAGGAGGTCGCGGCGCGTGACGACGTCCGCGCGGTCGTGTGGCGGGGGGAGGGCAAGTCCTTCTCCAGCGGCCGCGACACGAAGGAGCTCGGGGTCCGGACGAAGGGGGAGAGCGATCTCGAGTATATCGAGGCCGGCCACCGGCGGACCCGGATCCTGTGGGCGATGCCGGCTCCGATCCTCGTGGCCCTCAAGGGATGGGTGATCGGTGGCTCGTTCGAGCGTGCGCTGCTGTGCGACATCCGCATCGCCGCCGAGGACGTGCGGATGACGATGCCCGAGATCGCGTACGGCGTGATCCCGGACTCCGGCGGCACGGCCCGCCTGTTCCAGATCGCCGGCCACGGCGTCGCGGCCGACATGGCCCTGACCGGCCGGGTCATGGACGCCGAGGACGCCCTGCGCCACGGGATCGTCTCGAAGGTGGTGCCGGCCGGCGAGCTCGACGACGCCGTGCTCGCGATGGCGAAGGAGATCGCCGCACGGTCACCCCTCGCCGTGAAGTTCAACCGCCAGGTCCTCCGCAACCTGTCCATCGCCGAGGTCGAGCGGAGCATGGACGAGGAGAAGCTCGCCCAGACCGCCGTCTTCGCCAGCCAGGACTACGCCGAGCTCAAGCGGGCCAGGGCCGAGGACCGAGCCCCCGACTTCCGCGGACACTAGAACGCGTGCTACCCGGAGAACGGTTCCTTCCCCAGCTGGTCACGGATGGGGCGAAACTCCGGCTGCAACAGGTGTCGCCGCTGCCAGTTCGCGCCGTCGACCACGAGGGTGGCCCCGGTGACGTAGGCCGCGTAGGGCGACGCCAGGAAGGTGGCTGCCCATCCCAGCTCGCGGGGGAAGCCCACCCGCAGCGCGGGGACGTTGGCCTCCTCGCCCGCGCCGCGGCCGGGAACGGCGCGGATCTGCTCGGCCTCGTCCTCGTGGGGCACCAGCCCGGGCACCAGGTTGTTCACGCGGATCCCGTACGGAGCCCACTCGACCGCGAGCGTCTCCGTGAGGTTCTTGACCGCCGCCTTCGCGGCCGCGGAGTGGACGAACCCCGGCCCGCCCGTCCACGCGTAGGACGCGCCGACGTTGACGATAGCCGCGGGCGTCCCCGCCGCCAGATGGCGACGGCCCAGCTCTCGCGAGCAGTGGAACGTCCCGTCGAGGACGATCCCCACAACCGAGCGCCACCCGTTGGGGGAGAGGTCCTCGGCGGGGATCGGGAAGTTCCCCGCGGCGTTGTTCACCAGGACGTCGGGGAGGCCGAGGGCTGCCTCGATCGCGTCGAAGGCCGCGGCGACCGCCTCGGGATCCCGCACGTCGCACTCGGCGCCGAACCCCGTGCCGCCCGCCCGGACCACCGCCTCGACGCCGGCGTCCCGGTGCTCCTGGCCGCGGCTGAGGATGGCCACGGACGCGCCCAGCCGTGCGAACTCCACCGCGATCGCCTTCCCCAACCCGGTACCTCCGCCGGTGACGGCCACGACCTGGCCCTCGAAGGTCCCGGCCGGGAGCGCCGACGCCCCCTCGGGCGGCGGAGCGGGGAGCCCGGTCGCCTCGGTCATCGCCCGACCACCAGGGCGTCCAGCGCAACGGCCTCTCGGGGAGTGACCAGCAAGGGGTTGATGTCGAGCTCCAGGATCTCCTCCGAGAGGTCGAGCGCGAGACGCTGAACGCGCATCAGGACGTCGACCAGAGCCCCGAGATCGGCCTTCGGCGCTCCCCGGGCCCCCCTGAGCAGGGCGGCGCTCCGAACCTCGTTCACCATGCGCCGGGCATCCGCACGCGTGAACGGCGGGACCCGGAAGGTGACGTCGCCGAACACCTCGACCGCGATCCCACCCAGCCCGAACATCACCGCCGGGCCGAACAGCTCGTCCCGCACGACCCCGACGACGGTCTCGACCCCGCCGCTCGCCATCTCGCTCACCAGCACGCCCTCGACCTCGCCGGGCGCGGCGGCCTCGGCGGCCGCGGTGATCTCCAGGTAGGCGTCGCGAACCTCCCGCGCCGACGACAGCCCGATCCGCACCAGCCCGAGGTCCGACTTGTGGAGAAGGTTCGGAGAGCACGCCTTCAGGACCACCGGAAACCGGATCAGGGCGGCCGCGCGCGCGGCTTCGGCGGCGCTCGTCGCCAGGAGGGCCCGCGTCACGGGGATCCCGTAGGCGACCAGGACCTCCCGCGATCCTCGCTCCGAGAGGGCTCCGCCGCCTCCCGCGGCGAGCGCCTCACGGGCCCGGGCGGCCACCGGGAGCGGCCGCAGCGGAACGCGACCGAACGGCGAGCGGTACGACCGCCGGAACGCGTGGTAGTCCAGGTAGGCCTTCACCGCGGTCAGGCAGTTCCGCGCCGAGCGGAACACGGGCAGCGCCGAGTGGATGAGGACGTCGCGGTACCCGGGCTCCATCGCCGGTGGCGAGCCCCAGATCACGCACACCGGCTTGTCGGTCCGGGCGGCGGCGTCCACCAGGTCCTGGGCGAACCGGTCGCTGATGGGGGAGAAGGACCCGGCCACGGGAACCACCAGGACGCTCACGTTGGGGTCCTCGAGGATCGCGTCCAGGATCTTGGGTCCCCGCTCGTCCCCGGTCGCGATGCCCCCCGAGTCGACCGGGTTCGACACCCGGAGGAACTCGGGGATCCACTCGTGGAGGCGGTCCTGCGTCTCGCGGGTGAGCTCGGGCAGCCGGAGCCCGAGCGACGAGGCCCAGTCCGAGATGTGCGTGCCGGTTCCACCGGAGATCGAGTAGATCGCGACGCCGTCGCCGGCGGGCGGCTTCGCCCGGGCGAGCATCGCCGAGACCTCGAGGAGCTCGTCGAGGCCGTCCACGCGCGTGATCCCGAACTGGCGGCACACGCCCGTCAACACCGCGTCCGACCCGGCCAGGTGTCCCGTGTGCGACTGGACCCACGAGCGTCCCACGTCGGTCTTCCCCGGCTTGACCAGGACGATGGGCACCCCGCGGGCCATCGAATGGTCGGCGGCCAGCATCAGCGTCCGGCCGTCCCTGAACCCCTCGATGTATCCGCAGATCGCGCCGACGTCCGGGTCGTCGGCGTAGTGGCGGATGAAATCGGCGGACTCCAGGTCCGCCTCGTTCCCGGTCGGCGCCCACCCCTGGAGTGGGATGCCGAGCTCCTGGCCCTGGTAGATCGGGCGGCCCTGGTGGCCGCTCTGGGTGATCAGCCCGAGGCGCTTGCCGTCGAGGTCCCGGCGGAAGGGCTGGAACGCGTTGACCGTGGTGTTCGGCCCGAGCACGTGGGTGTCGCTCTCCCGGATGAGCCGCTCGAGCTCGGCCTGGCGCTTCGCGCCGTCTCGCCCGCTCTCGGCGAACCCGGCGCCGAAAACCAGCGCGAACGGCGCCTTCTTCTCGATGGCCTGACGCAGCCCGTCGAGCGGATCCGGGGCCAGGATGATCGCGACGTCCACATCCTCCGGGATGTCGAGGATCGAGCGGTAACAGCGCTCCCCGGCGACCTCGTCGCGCCGCGGATTGACGGGGTAGATCGTCGCCGGCTCCTGGACCTGGGACTGCCACTCGCGCAGGAGCCGGTAGTTCAGCGCGGCCTGGCTGCCGGGGGAGTCCGACGCGCCGATGACAGCGATCGTGCGGGGGTGAAAGAAGCGGTGCAGGTCCACCTCGCGCAGCGCGAGGGGTCTGCCGGACACGTCGAGGCGTTGCGACACGGAAACGGAACCCCCCGGGACGGGAAATCTGACGGTCCGTCAGATCGTATCGTACGGCCCGTGACGACCGTCGGATCGGCCCTCAGACGCCAGGCCGAGGCCCTCGGCGACCGGCTGTACGTGTGGTCGGGGACCGAGCGGATGACCTACGCCGAGGCCGACGCGCGCACCGAAGCCGTCGCGGCCGGTCTCGCGGGACGTGGCGTCGAGCCCGGAGACCGTGTCGCCGTCATCGCCGGCAACCGGGTGGAGATGGTCGAGCTGTTCTTCGCGTGCGCCAAGCTGGGAGCCGTCTTCGTGCCGTTGAACGTCTTCCTGCGGGGCGAGTTCCTGCGGTACCAGCTGGCCGACTCCCGGGCGAGCGTGCTGGTCGGGGACGCAGACGGCCTCGCGTCGTCCGCGGCGCTCGCCGCCGACCTGCCCGACCTGAGACTGATCGTCGCGCTCGACGACGCGGCCGCCGGGTCCGTGCCGTACGCGGACCTGCGGGCATCCACCGCGCCGGCTCCCACGCCGGGCCTCGCGGCGGACTCGCTGCTGTCGATCCTCTATACCTCGGGCACCACCGGCATGCCGAAGGGCTGCATGTTGCCCCACGGGTGGTACCTCAACGGCGCGACGGTCTCGAGCCGGATGGTCGAGTACCGGCCCGACGACGTCCCGCTCACGTGCCTGCCGCTGTTCCACGCCTGGGCCCAGGGCACGATGATGGGCACGCTCGTCCACGGCCTGAGCGCCGTCGTCGACCCGGTGTTCACCGTCGGCGGCCTGCTCGAGCGCTTCGCCGAGACGAACGCGAGCGTGTTCCTCGGGGTGGGGATGATGGGGATGGCGATGCTCGCCCGCGAACCGTCGGACGCCGACCGCGCACATCGCCTCCGCGTCGCGCTGATGATCCCCTTCGGCGTCGATGACCAACGCCGGTTCCACGAACGGTTCGGGGCTCGCGTCCTCTCCCAGCTGTACGGCCAGACCGAGTGCGGTGCCATCGCGTACAGCGCCCTGTCGGACGAACGCGATCCCGCGAGCGTCGGCGTCCCCGCCCCCTACTTCGACGTCCGGGTGGTGGACGAGGACGACGGGGACGTCCCGCCGGGAGAGGTGGGGGAGATCGTCGTGCGCCCGAGGGTCCCCAACGCGATGTACCTCGGGTACTGGGGGAAGCCCGATGCGACGATCGAGGCGTGGCGCAACCTGTGGCACCACAGCGGCGACTACGGCCGCCTGGCGGAGGACGGGACGCTCACGTTCGTCGATCGCAAGAAGGATGCGCTCCGCCGCCGGGGGGAGAACGTCTCCTCCATGGAGCTGGAGCGCGCGATCACGGCCCATCCCGACGTGGCCGAGGCGGCGGTGCACGCCGTCCCCAGCGAGCTCACCGAGGACGACATCAAGGTCTGTCTCGTCCTCGAGCCCGGCCGGAGCGTCGGGCCGGCCGGGCTCTTCGAGTTCTTCAAGCGATCGTTGCCGTACTTCGCGATCCCCCGCTTCGTCGAGGTCCTGCCGGAGCTGCCCAAGACCGCGACCCTTCGGGTGCAGAAGCACCTCCTCCGAGAACGAGGGATCACCGCGGAGACGTGGGACCTGGAGGCGGCCGGGTTCACCGTGGCGCCGGAGGAACGGCGGGGCTAGGTCTTGGCCTTCGTCCGGGCTCGGCGCTTCGGCGTGTCCTTCCCGCGCCCCGGGACGACCTTGTCCCGCCGGGCGAGCAGGACGTCGAGGAACCGCTCGACCGCGCGGACCACGTGCGCGGTGCGGATCGAGGGGAACACGTCGAAGGCATGCTGCGCTCCCGGGAGCTCGGCGTACACCACCGGCGAGTCGGACGCCTCCCGGAGCCGCTCGACGAACCGCCGCGACACGCGGACGGGGACCAGCATGTCGTGCTGCGCGTTGATCACGAAGAACGGCGGCGCCTCGGCCCGCGTCCGGTGGATCGGCGAGGCGCGTTCGAACGCCTCGGGATCCTTCCGGTAACGACGCTTGATCACGAGCGGCTCGAGCAGGAAGTGCATCTGCCCCCACGTGGTGGGATGCCGTCGATGGGTCAGGTCGATCGGCGCGTAGATGGGGATCGCGGCATCGACGCTCGTGTCGGCGTCCTCGAACCCGGGCTGATACTCGGGGTCGTCCGCCGTCAGGCCGAGCATCGCCGTCAGGTGCCCGCCGGCCGAGCCCCCCGTCACCGCGACGAACGAGGGGTCGCCGCCGTACTCGGCGATGTGCTCGCGGACCCACGCCACGACCCGCTTCACGTCGACCAGGTGGTCGGGCCACGTCGCCCTGGGGCTGAGTCGGTAGTTCGGCGCGACGCAGACCCATCCGCGCGCGGCCAGGTGGAGCATGATCGGCTTGCCCTGCTGGTCCTTGTTCGAGACGGTCCACCCACTCCCGTGGATTTGGATCAGCACGGGGGAGTTGGGCGGATGATCCTTGTGGCGATAGACGTCGAGGAGGTTCCGCCGGCCGTGCGGCCCGTAGCGAAGGTTCCGCATCTTCTCGACGTCGGGGTGGACCTGGCGGAACGGAAGCAGGAGCTGGCGCCACGGAGTGCGCAGGTCGTAGTTCGCCGCGCGGTCGGGGGGGACGTCGTCCATGTACTCCTCGCCCAGGCCCTCGCACAACGCCCGCTCGAGGACCGTCCGGGCCCGCTGCGACTCACGGATCAGCAGGGCGAGTCCGGCCATGCACAGCACGCTCAGCACCAGCGCGATCCGCCCGGAGCGTTCGTCCAGCCCGCCGCCGGCGACGAAGAACGCGGTCAGTCCGGCCTGGATGACCAGGTTGTGCGGGGCCAGCTCCGACGCCAGCCAGCTCAGGAAGAACAGCACCGGAGACAGGGGCGTCCCCGGCAGCGGCTGGATCGCGTTGACGGTGAGGGCGAGAGCTACGATGCTCTCGATCAGGAAGGCATCTGACACTCCGTCAGTCTGCCCGTCCGGGCGCCCCAGCGACAAACGCCCGAGGGGAGAGTCCATGGAACGCCTGAGCGGTCTCGACGCGTCGTTCCTCTACTTCGAGACCCCGAACCAGCACATGCACGTGCTCGCGGTGATCGAGTTCGACCCGGCGACGGTGCCGGGTGGCTACTCGTTCGACAACATCGTCGAGATGATCCGCAGCCGGCTGCACCTGGCTCCCCCGCTGCGGCGGCGACTGGCCCGGGTTCCGTTCAACCTCAACCACCCCGTGTGGGTGGAGGACCCGGACTTCGATCTCGACTATCACGTCCGCCGGATCGGCTGCCCCGCGCCCGGCACCGATCGCGAGCTCGCGGAGATGGTCGGGGACTTCGCCAGCCGGCCCCTCGACCGGAGCCGCCCGTTGTGGGAGCTGGTGGTCGTCGAGGGCCTGGCCCACGGCAGGGTCGCCGCGATGGCCAAGATGCACCACTGCACGATCGACGGGGTGTCCGGCGCCAACCTGATGGTCCACTTCTTCGACCTGGCGCCCGAGACCGAGGTCAAGCTCCCGCCGGAGGACTGGAAGCCCGACCGGATCCCGACCGACTTCGAGCTGGCCGGCCGAGGCCTCGCCGAGCGGTCGGTCCGGCCGCTGCGGTTGTTCAAGATCCTGCCCGAGACGATCGGCTCGGTCCGTCGCTTCGTTCAGGCCCGGCGCGAGCACGGGGGTCCCGGCATGGCTGCTCCGTTGACGGCGCCGAGAACCATCTACAACTCGGCGATCACCCCGCATCGGCAGGTGGCCTTCGCCGAGATCTCCCTCGAAGACGTCAAGAAGATCAAGAACGCCCACGGCACGACGGTCAACGACGTCGTCCAGGCCATCTGCGCCGGGGCGCTGCGCCGCCACCTCAAGCGCTACGACGAGATCCCCGACAAGGCCCTCATCGCGGCGGTGCCGGTTTCGGTCCGCGACGACGCGGACGAGAGCGGCGGCAGCAACAAGGTCTCCGCGCTGTTCTCCTCGCTCCACACCCACATTCGGGACCCGGTCGAGCGCCTCCTGGCGATCCACGAGGGCAACAAGGGGGCCAAGGAGGAGCACAAGGCGATCGGCGCCAAGCTCCTCCAGGACTGGGGCGAGTTCGCGGCGCCGACGACGTTCTCGCTCGCCGTGCGGATCTATACGGGTACGCGCCTGATCGAGCGCGGACCGGTCGCCGTCAACCTGGTGATCTCGAACGTGCCCGGCCCGCCGATCCCCCTGTACTTCGCCGGCGCGAAGCTTTCCGGTCTGTACCCGCTCGGGCCCGTCCTGGAGGGCATCGCCCTGAACGTCACCGTCGTGAGCTACATGGATCGTCTGTACTGGGGCCTCATCGCGTGTCGCGAGGCCGTGCCGGGGCTCTGGGACCTGGCCGGGGCCATCCCGGAGGCGCTCGATGAGCTGCTGAACCCACCGGCGCGCGTGGCCCGGAAGAAGACGACCGCCCGCAGGAAACCGACCGCCCGCAGGAAACCCGCCCCCCGCAAGAAGGCGACGGTCAGGGCCGCGGGTTGAGCCTGCCCGGGGACTTCCTGGCCCTCGCCGCCCGGGTCAACAACTGGGGACGGTGGGGTGAGGAGGACGAAGCCGGCACCCTGAACCTGGTGGACGCGCACGCCGTTCGCCGCGGGGTGTCGTGCGTGCGGGACGGACGGCGACTGTCGCTGGCGATCCCGCTCTCGGAGGACGGCCCCCAGCTGGGCAACATCCCCGGCCGGACCAACCCCGAACGGCGGATGCTCTGGGTCGGGCAGCCGATGGGGCGGGACCCCGACACGATCCACTTCAGCGACGACACGGTGTCGATGCCACTGCAGGCGGCGACGCACTGGGACGCCCTGGCCCACGTCTCCAGCCGCGGCAAGCTCTACAACGGGTTTCCCGCCGCTTCGACGGACGAGTCCGGGGCCGCCCGATGCGGCATCCACCGGATGGGCTCGCTCGTCACACGCGGCGTCCTGCTCGATGTCGCCCGGACCAGGGGAGTGGAACGCCTGGATCCCGGGTACGCGATCACGCCCGCGGATCTGTCGGCGGCCGAGGAGGCGGCGAAGATCCGCCTCGAGGGCGGGGACGTGGCGCTCATCCGGACCGGACACCTCCGACTGCTCCATGCCGGGGACAAGCCCGCCTACTCGATGGGGGACGCGCCCGGGCCGGGGATGGCCTGCGCCGAATGGTTCCACGAACGCGACCTGGCGGCCGTGGCAACGGACACGATCGCGTTCGAGGTGTGGCCCGGAGAGACGAAGGGCCTCGTCCTGCCCCTGCACGTCCTGGACCTGGTCGAGATGGGGATGACCCAGGGACAGAACTTCGACCTCGAGGCGCTGGCCGCCGACTGCGCCGACGACGGCCGGTACGCCTTCCTGTTGGAAGCCTCACCCCTGCCGTTCGTCCGCGCCCTGGGCAGCCCGGTGAACCCGGTCGCCGTGAAATGATCTGACGGACCGTCAGATCACCGGGGAAACGGAATGCCCTTCGTCGCCATCCGCTACGACCTCCGCACGGCGCCGTTCGCCGAGGCCTCCCACGGCGACCTGTACCGGGCGTGTCTGGAGCAGTCCGCGTGGGCCGATGAGGGGAAGGTCGCCGACATCATCACGCTCACCGAGCACCACGGGATGGACGACGGCTGGCTCCCCGCCCCGGTGACGTTCGCCGCGGCCGTCGCCGCGGTCACGGACAACGTCCGGATCATGATCGGGGCGCTCGTGTTCCCCTTCCACGACCCGGTGCGGCTGGCCGAGCAGATCGCGGTGGTCGACATCACCGCCGGGCCCGGGCGGCTGTGGCTCATCGCCGGCGCGGGCTACGTCGAACGCGAGCTCGCCATGGCCGGGATCGAGCCGAGAGGCCGGGGGAGCCTCGTCGAACGGGCCATCGAGGTGTGCCGTCAGGCATGGACCGGCGAGCCGTTCGAGTACGACGGGCGAACGGTGCAGGTCACGCCCCGGCCGGTGAGCTCGCCCGAGCCCATGATCCTGATGGGGGGCTCCAGCCCCGCGGCGGCTCGCCGTGCAGCCCGCCTGCGGGTGGGCTTCCTTCCGGCGATCGCCGACCCGGAGCTCGAGCGCGTCTACCGGGAGGCCGGAGAGGCCGACGGGTGGGGCGGCGGCCTGGTCATCCTGCCCCAGGACGTGGGGTACCTCTTCGTCTCGGAGGACCCCGATCGCGACTGGGCACGGCTGGAGCCCTACTTCTGGTACGAGGCGGAGTCCTACCGCGCGCTGCAGTCCTCGGACGTCCGCTCCGTCGTCTCCTCGGCCGCGACCTCGCCGGAGGAGCTTCGCGACGAAGGGCTGTTCCGGATCCTCACCCCCGACGACGCGGTCGCGTACATCTCGTCGCAGGGTCCGATGGGCAACGTGGTGCTGAGCCCACTGATCGCGGGCTGTCCGCCGGAATGGGGCTGGGAGTCCCTGCGGCTGTTCGCCGAGAGGGTCCGGCCCAACATCTGACGGACCGTCAGATATAGGATCGGCGGGTGCCCATGGAGCTCGCCACGCTCGTGGCCCCGGCGCACACCGCCTTCGTCACCCAGGAATGCCAGAACGGGGTGATCGGGGACCCGGCCGTCTTCCCCGCCCTCGCGGACACCGCGCGAGCCTCCGGGATGATCGACAACTGCGGACGCCTGGCCAAGGCCGCGCGGGCCGCCGGCGTCACGGTGGCGCACGTGGTCGCCGTCCGCCGGCCCGACGGGCGGGGAGCCAACACGAACGCCCGCGTGTTCGCCGCGGCCCGCAAGTCCGCGGTCTCGCTCGAGCCGGGCAGCGAGGCCACGAAGGTGGTGCCGGAGATCGGCGTCGAGCCCGGCGACTTCCTGATCGAGCGCCATCACGGCCTCGGCCCGATGCACGGGACCGATCTCGACCCGATCCTGCGCAACGCCGGGGTCACCACGATCGTCGGCGTGGGGGCGTCGGTGAACGTGGGCATGACGAACTTCGCCATGGACGCGGTCAACCTCGGCTATCAGTTCGTGCTGCCCCGCGATGCGGTCGCGGGCGTCCCGGCCGACTACGCCGATCAGGTCATCGAACACACCCTGTCGTACCTGGCCACCGTGGTGACCACCGAGGACCTGGTCCGGGCCTGGGAGGCGGGCTGATGGCGGAACGACGCCTGGAGTCGGTGCCCGAGGACCTCCCGGCCGTCGACGGCAGGGTCCCCGGACGCCGAGGGAAGGCCACCCGCGACCGCCTGCTTCGCTGCACCAGCGAGCTCCTGGAGAAGACGAGCTACCGCGACCTGGCGGTCAGCGACATCGCGCACTGCGCGGGGACGTCGCCGGCCACCTTCTACCAGTACTTCGAGGACGTCGAGGCCGCGGTCCTGGTCCTCGCGCGAGCGCTGGCCGACGAGGGGCCGGCCCTGACGGAGATCATCGAGGGCGCCGACTGGCGGGGGCGGGACGGGTACGGCGCGGCCGTCTCGCTGGTCGACGCCGTCCTGGACCTGTGGGAGCGCCACCGGGCCGTGCTGCGCGTGGTCGACCTCTCGACCGCCGAGGGCGACATGCGCTTCCAGAACGTCCGGACCCATCTGCTCAACGAGGTCACCGAGAGCCTTCGCCGGGTCATCGACCATGGCGGGGCGCGCGACCGCCGCCCGCCTCGTGACGTCGACCCCATGGCCCAGGCCGCCGCGCTGGTCTCGATGCTCGTCCACGTCGCCGCGCACCGCTATGGCTTCGAGTTCTGGGGGATCCGAACCGAGGCCATTCGGCGCAGCGTCGCCGGCCTGGTCTTCTCGGGCGTAACCGGCCGCCCCGCGCCCCGAGGCTAAGCCCGGAGCGAAGCCCGGGCCGAGCCTCGACGAGCCCCGATCGGCGCGCCGATCAGCTCGTCGGGGATCTCGAAGGCGTCGACCAGGTCCTCGGCCTCGGGCCGGATCTCCGCGCACAGCTCGTTCACGGTACGGACCACGGCCTTGGAGCGAGCGGGGGACAAGAATCCGTGCTCCAGGAACCAGCCACGGTCGGCCTCGATCCGGGAGAGCGCGTACAGGTCCACCAGGCGCCCGAGCATCTCGCGCGCGGCCCGCGCCCGAACCCGCGCCACGCCGCGTTCGAACGTGGCCAGGACGCGAAGCTCGACGTGGGCGCGCGCGGTCGCCAGCACGTGGTCCTGAGCGTGGTTGAAGGCCTCGAACGGATCCATCCCCCGGTCCAGGGCTCGCTTCAGGCGGCGGCCGAGCCCGTGGATGAGGTGCTGCTCGCGGAACGTCATGGCCTCCATCTGGAACCGCCGGTCACGCATGGCGCCCTCGTCGCCGTCGCGCCCGGGGAGCGCGGCGAGGACGCTGGCCACGATCCCCGTGGGCACGGCCTCGGCGATCGAGTCCCAGGCCCGGCTCGCCACGAACCGAACCGTGGCCACCAGGTCCATGTCGGAGAGCTCCTCCTTGTAGTCGGTGAGGAGCCCCTTCGCGACGAGCTGCATGAGGACGGTGTTGTCGCCCTCGAACGTGGTGAACACGTCCGTGTCCGCCTTCAATGCGGCCAGTCGGTTCTCGGCGAGGTACCCCGCGCCGCCGCAGGCCTCCCGGCACGCCTGGATCGTCGAGGTCGCGCTCCAGGTGGCGTACGCCTTGACCCCCGCCGCGAGCGCCTCGAGGCGGCGACGGTCGTGGACCGACGTGCGCGTCCGGGCCTGGTCGCGCGCGTACGCGCCGCCGAGGTCCCGCACCGCGAAATGCAGCGCGGAGGTCTGCGCGAGCGGGATCAGCACGCGTCGCTGGTGCAGCAGGTAGTCGAGGCCCGGGACCTCGTCGCCGTGCGGGGGCCCCAACAG
>JBBDTT010000194.1:0-18281 GCA_040904285.1 Actinomycetota bacterium | reverse complement strand
CCGGCGACCACATCAACGCGTACGGGACGCAGCACACCGAGGCCATCGTCACCGAGGACGCCGAGGCGATCCGCCGGTTCGTGGACGGGATCGACGCCGCGGCGGTCATGGTCAACGCCAGCACCCGGTTCACCGACGGCGGCGAGTTCGGCATGGGCGCCGAGATCGGCATCTCCACCCAGAAGCTCCACGCCCGCGGGCCGATGGCGCTCCCCGAGCTGACCACCTACAAGTTCGTCGTCACCGGCGACGGCCAGGTCCGGGGATGAGCGTCACCGAGGAGCTCATCGTCGAGGAGGACGCCGGCTGCTCGGAGCTCCACGCGCTGATCCACCGGTTCGACCGCGAAGGGCTGGAGCGGATCGGCTACACCGAGGAGTGGTCGGTCAAGGACATGCTCGCCCACCTCGGTTCGTGGTGCGCCGAGGCGGTGCGGGCCCTGGAGCAGATCCGGATGGGCACGCACGTGCGGACGGCCGTCGACGTCGAGGCGAAGAACGTCGAGTTCCACGCGACGTGGAAGGACGAGGACGTGGACACGGTCCGCGCGGAGTTCTTCTCCGCCCGCAACCGGATGCTCGAGGAGTGGGGCCGCCTGGCCGAGCCGAACCGGCTGGCCCAGGGCTGGTTCCGCGAGTCGGGGCCCAAGCACTACGCCGAGCACCTGCCCCGCCTCCGGGAGTGGGCGGACGAGGTCGCTCCCCGGTGAGCCCGGCGCTGGGCTCGCCCGAGGCGGTCCGCGAGGCCCTCGGCTCCGCCGGGTACCTGGCCGACACGGAGACGAGCGTCGCGATGTTCCTGGCCGAGCGCCTCGGCCGTCCCCTCCTGGTGGAGGGCCCGGCCGGCGTCGGCAAGACCGAGCTGGCGAAGGCCCTGGCCCAGACGCTGCCCGCGCGCCTGGTGCGGCTGCAGTGCTACGAGGGCCTGGACGAGGCGAAGGCCCTGTACGAGTGGAACTACCGCAAGCAGCTCCTGCGCATCCAGGCCGCCG
The DNA here is from genome assembly GCA_040904285.1 of Actinomycetota bacterium. Lineage (GTDB taxonomy): Bacteria > Actinomycetota > UBA4738 > UBA4738 > JBBDTT01 > JBBDTT01. The sequence continues at coordinate 17,290 of JBBDTT010000194.1, read as the reverse complement.
GCGAGGCCGGCTGGTCCGAGCTCGAGGACGACATCTTCACCGACGACTACCTGCTGCCGCGGCCCCTGCTCACCGCGATCACCAGCGAGGAGCCCGTCGTCCTGCTGATCGACGAGATCGACCGCGTGGACTTCGAGTTCGAGGCGATGCTGCTGGAGATCCTCTCCGACTTCCAGGTCACGATCCCCGAGCTGGGGACGATCGCGGCCCGGACACACCCCCACGTGATCCTGACGAGCAACGCGACCCGCGACCTGTCCGAGGCGCTTCGCCGGCGGTGCCTGTATCTCCATCTCGACTACCCGGAGCCGGCGCGGGAGCGCGAGATCATCCTGATCCGGGCGCCCGAGGTCCCCGAGGTCCTGGCCGAGCAGGTCGCCCGCGCCGTGGCCGCGGTCCGCCGCCTGGAGCTCGCCAAGCCGCCGAGCATCGCCGAGACCCTCGACTGGGCGAGGACCCTCGTCGCGATGGGCGCGGCGACGCTGGACGAGGAGGTCGTCCCGCCCTCCCTGGCGGCCCTGGTCAAGACCCAGGGCGACCGCGACAAGGTCCTGCGCGGCCTGAAGCTCTCCGGCGAGAACTAGCCCGTCGCGACCGCGACCCCCGCTCGGCGTCCGGCGCGGATCAGGTCGGCGTCCCACGTCGCGAGCACTGGTGCATCCAGCCGGAGCGCCGACGCCAGATGGATGGCATCGAACCCTCGAAGCGAGAAGCGTTCGGCGATGTCGCCGGCGGACTCCGCCACGAACTCGTCGAGCTCGACGATGTAGAGCCATGCGAGGATGCGGGCAAGCTTCTCCTTGGCCTCACGATGCTCAGCCGGCGTGATACGTCGCACGCGCTCAGCCGCGGCGAGCGCCGCGCGCGCCTCGGGCTGCGTCGCGCGGCTCGTCGCCACGCTGCCGTTCGAAGCGAGGAGGAGCCGGATGACGGCGGACCCGGGCTCCTCGATCAGGGCCTTCACGGCGGCGGACGTCTCGAGATACAGCACTACCGGCGCTGTTCCTTCACCAGGTCCGACACGGTGCCCTTGGCCTTGATGAGATCCTCAGGGCGGATCTTGCGGCGCGGGGCGCGAGCGGGCGTGATCACCCCATCGGCGATGAGCTGCTCGAGCTTCGGCTCCCCCTGTACCGGGACGATCCGCCCGATCGGGCGGCCTCGTTCGGTGACGACGATGGTGTCGCCGGCCTTGACCTGGTCGAGCCACGCGCTGAGCTCCTCCCGAAGCTGCCGGACGCCGACCTCGATGTGTACACCTGGGATGGAACGTTCAGTACGCATGACCTCACGATACCACTCACCGACGACACGACCCCGGGCAGGGTCAGCTCCGGCGGGCGGCCTGCTCGCGCTCCCAGTCGCGTCGCTCGCGCTCGCTCTCGGGGATGGGCGGGTGGTCGGCCGCCCGGCGCCCCCGCCGTCCGGGGCGGGCCGTGCGGATCGAGCGGTCGGAGGACCACGGCGCCATCGGGGCCATCGTCAGGCCGGCCAGCGACACGAGGACCGTGTCGTAGTTCACCCGCCAGCCCGCGAAGTCGCGCCACGCCTGGTCGCGATCGGCCACGACGGGGATGCCCCGCTCGGCCAGCGCGTCGTAGGCCTCGTCGAACTCGATGCGGCTGATCGAGATGGGGTCGGTCGGGCTCGGGTCGGGGTCGAAGGGGATGCGGAAGAAGGCGGCGATGCGGCGCAGCGCGATGTACCCCGCGCGGATGCACAGCTCTGCCCGCGGCTCGCGTTCCATGTCCAGCGTCGAGGCCCGCAGCGACGCCGCATCGAGGACCGCCCCGGCCGCCGTCACCCAGGAGTGCTCGGGCAGCGAGGAGCGGAAGAACACGACGGCCGGGAACGAGGTGTGCGTCTCGCCGACGGAGATGAACCAGCGCTCCCAGTACTCCCAGATCTCGTGGAGCTCCTCCAGGCCGCGGATGCGGACGTACCGCTGGAGCATCTCGACGCCGGAGGGCGGCGAGCCGGCGCGGATCTCGAGCAGCCCCACACCCTCCTCGCGCCGGGAGAAGACGGAGTAGACGCTCGGCAGGTACGTGATGATCAGGGCGAGGAAGAGCAGGCCGAGGGCGGCCTCGGAGAACGCCACCACGGTCGCCCCCAGGTCCTCCGGCCGGTCGAACCCGAGGGTGAGCAGCGAGGAGCCGCTCGTGTGGAACGCCTGGGCGAGCGAGCCCTCACCGAGCGACCAGAAGACCAGCGTGTAGGCGAGCGCGGTCAGGGTCAGCCACGTGAAGCCGAGGATGATCAGGCTCACCGGGGCGTAGGCCGCCAAGACCCGATCGCGGACCTCGTAGGGCGAGGAGGGCCGGGCGCGCAGCCGAAAGATCCGGCGCATCGTCAGGAACACGACGCGGGTGAGCTTCGAGGGGATGGCCCTCGGCAGGACGACGGTGCGGATCGCCGAGCCGAACGTCAGGACGACGACGAGCGCGCCGGTGATCCCCGCGAGCACGCGCAGGACCTCCATGTGCGGGAGCCTATCCGGCGTCGAGCTCGACCGGGGTGACCGTGATCGTCACGACCCGGCCGTTGCGCACGATCCGCACCGGCACGTCGCGACCGATCGCGTCGCCCGCCATGAGGCGTTGGAGGTCGCCGACCCCCTCGACCGCGACGTCGTCCACGTCCAGGAGCAGGTCCTCGGTCCGCAGGCCGGCCCGGGCGGCGGGGCTGTCCTCGACCACCTGGATGACCTCGACGCCGTGCTCGCGTCCGACCTCCGCCGCGGCCTTCGGCGGGATCGGCCGGGGTCCTCCGGCGATGCCCAGGTAGGCGCGGCGGAACCGGCCCTCGGTCATAAGGGCGGCGACGATCCGCCGCGTCGTCGAGTCGATGGGGACGGCGAGGCCGAGGCCCATCCCGGCCACCGCCGTGTTCACGCCGACCACCCGGCCGAGGCCGTCGGCGAGGGCGCCGCCGGAGTTGCCGGGGTTCAGGGCCGCGTCGGTCTGGATGACGTTCTCGACGATCCGGCTCGCGGTCCCGGCTCGCGTGGGGAGCGATCGCCCGAGGGCGCTGACGACGCCCGCGGTGACCGAGCCCGAGAACCCCAGGGGGTTGCCGATCGCGACCACGAGCTGTCCGACGCGCAGGCGCTCCGCGTCGCCGAGCTCGGCCGGCGACAGATCCCCTCCGCTCGCCCGGATGACGGCGAGGTCGGACAGCGGGTCGGTCCCAACGATCTCGAACTCGAGCTCGCGGCCGTCGGTGAACGAGGCGCTCCCGCCCCCGCCGCCGTGGACCACGTGGGCCGAGGTCAGCAGGTATCCGTCGGGGGTCACGGCGACGGCGGACCCGGAGCCCTCCGCGCGGCGCCCGCCCGGGACGGCCCGCATCACGCGCAGGCTGGCCACCGACGGGATCAGGCGCTCGGCGACGGTGGTGACGACCCGGGAGTAGGCGTCGAGGGCCGCATCCTCGGCCGCGCGCAGCGAGTCCTCCGATGGGCCGGCCTCCCGCGCCGGGCCGGACAGGATCGCGTCCACGAACCGAAGCCCCGCCATGGCCGGCAGGCTAGCACCGGCCGGAGAAATGGCATCCTTCTCGCAGATGCTGAACGTGCTGGAGACCTTCTTCGGGCGGCTGCGCGCGGCCGGGGTGCCGGTGTCGATCCACGAGTCGCTCGACGCGGTGCGGGCCGCGGGGACCGTGGACATCACCGATCGCGAGGTGTTCCGCGCCGCGCTGGCGGCGTCGATCGTCAAGGACGACGCGCACCGGACCTCGTTCGACGCCGTGTTCGACGTGACGTTCGCGGGGCTGGTGGTCTCCGAGGACGAGGACGTGACGCCCGAGGCCCTGCGCGAGGCGCTCGAGGAGGCGGTCCGCCGCGGCGACCTCGACGCGATCGAGGCACTGGCCCGTCAGGCGGCCCGGATCTTTGCCGGCGTGGGCCGGCAGCAGTCCGGCCCCGGCTTCTTCACCCACCGGGCGATGCGCGCGGTGGGCGTGGACGAGGTGTGGAGCCGGCTCCTCGACGCCATGCGCGGCCAGGCCGGCATGGAGGCGGCGTTGAGCGAGGCCGGGATCGCCGTGGCTCGCGAGGCGTTCGAGGACGCCGTCCGGGCCGAGGTCCTCCGCCTGCTGGTCGAGGACCGCGGCGCCGACACGGTCAACCGCTGGACCAGCCGGCCGCTGCCCGAGGACCTCGAGTTCGTGACCGCGACCCGCGACGACCTGGAGGCGCTGACGAAGGCCATCCGCCCGCTCGCCCGCCGGCTGGCCACGAAGATGGCGAAGCGCAAGCGCGGAGGCCGCCACGGCCGTCTGGACGTGCGCCGCACGATGCGCTCGGCGCTGTCCACCGGCGGCGTCGCGTTCACCCCCCGGTTCCGGCGTAAGCATCCCCACCGCCCCGAGCTGTACCTGCTGTGCGACGTGAGCGGCTCCGTCGCCGCGTTCAGCCGATTCACGCTGCAGTTCGTCCACGCGCTGCAGAACCAGTTCCGCGCGGTCCGTTCGTTCGCGTTCGTCGACACCCTCGACGAGGTGACCGAGGACTTCCGGGGCGGGGGCCTCGCGCCGAGCCTGGCCACCATGATAGGCCGGGCCCGGGTGGTGTACGGCGACGGGCACAGTGACTACGGCACGTCGCTCCGCAAGTTCGAGGAGATCGCCGGCGATTCGCTGAATCATCGCGGGGTGGTGATCGTCCTGGGCGACGCGCGCAACAACTACCGCGAGCCGCGGGGCGAGGTCCTGGAGCGGGTGGCCGACAAGGTCCATCGCGTGTACTGGCTGAACCCGGAGCCAGCGCGGTGGTGGGACACCGGCGACTCCGTCACCCGCGCGTACGCCGAGCATGTGGACGGCATGTACGAGTGCCGAAACCTCCGCCAGCTCGAGGCGTTCATCGAGCGCATCGCCTGAACCGCCTGACCCACCTGATCGAAGGAATTCACCTGCGGCTGCCGGGTTGGCGGGAACCCCGGACCTAGAATCGGGTGCGAATGGGGAAACGCACCGGGATCATGGGAGGCACCTTCGATCCCATCCACATCGGGCACCTCGTGACGGCGGAAGAGGCCGCGACGCAGTTTCGCCTCGACACCGTCGTGTTCGTCCCCACCGGGGAGCCCTGGCTGAAGGAGCAGCATCGCGGACACGAGGTCACGGCCGGTGAGCACCGCTACCTGATGACGGTCATCGCCACCGCCGGCAACCCCCGATTCACCGTCAGCCGCAAGGAGATCGACCGCGGCGGACCGACGTACACCGTCGACACCCTGACCGAGGTCCGCGAGGAGCTGGGGCCGAACACCGAGCTGTTCTTCATCACCGGCGCCGACGCGATGCTCGAGATCTTCGCGTGGAAGGACCCCGAGGAGGTGCTGGTGCTGGCGCACTTCATCGCCGCGACCCGTCCCGGCTTCGACCTGGCCCACTTCGAGCGCGAGGCGCCGACCAGCCACCCGAACATCACGGTAATGGACATCCCGGCGCTCTCGATCTCCTCGAGCGACATCCGCGCCCGCGTCCGCGACGGCCGGCCCATCCGCTACCTGGTCCCGGCCGGGGTCCAGGAGTACATCCAGAAAGAGGGGCTGTACCGCTCGTGAGCGCCCTTCGGACCGAACGCGTCCGGCCCGTGCGCGCCGAGCGCGCTGCCTCGCGCCGCCGCCGCCGGGGCGTCCTCATGATCGTGGGGATCCCCCTCGCGCTGGTGGCGCTCGTCGCGCTGGTGTGGGGGCTCACCGCGGGCGGCATCCTCGGAGGCAAGGCGCCGGACCCGGCCGAGGTCGCCGACCAGCAGCTCACGATCCTGGCCTACCGCGGCGAGTCGACCGGGATCGCCGTCCTGGCCACCTCGCGCTCGGGGGCCCGGGACCCGGTGATCCTCGCGGTCCCGACCAACGTGATCGCGACCCGCCCCGGCCACGGCTCGGGGCCGCTCGGCGAGGCCCTCGCCGGCGGTACGTCCGTCGCCAAGACCACGGTCGCCAACCTCCTGGGCCTGGAGATCCACCGCGCCGGCATCCTCGAGCCGGACTCGATGGGGGCGTTCGGGGACGACGTGGCGGGGATCGCGGTCGACCTCGGGACCCGGGTGCGGGTGCTCGAACGCCAGGTCGGTCCCGGCGAGGTCACCCTCTCCGGCGAGGAGGTCGCCGCCTACCTGGACGGGACCAACGACGCGCTCGAGGCCGGGCTCCGCTTCCAGGAGGTCCTGGTGGGACTGATCGAGGGCGCCCGGGAGAAGCCCGCAGCGCTGCAGGAGGCCGTCGAGGACGCCGACGACGGGTTCGGCGCGGCCGTGGCCGCCGTCGATCCCGAGACCATCGTCGAGGAGCTTCCGGTGAACGACGCCGGGAGCGGCATCGCGAGCCTGGACACCGAGGACGCCGAGTCGCTCATCGCGGAGCTGTTCGCGCGCCCGACGGACGAGGTGGCGAGCGTGGTCCTGCTGAACGGCAACGGCATTCCCGGCATCGGGGGGAAGCTGGGGGAGCGCATCGTGCCCGAGGGCTTCCGCGTGGTGGTGTCGACCAACGCGATGAGCTTCGACTTCGAGGAGACGCAGATCGTGGTCCGTGACGTCAAGTTGCTCGACGAGGGGAGGCGGTTGCGATCGCTGCTCGGCCTGGGACAGGTCTCCGTGGGGGAAGCATCCACAGGGTTGGCGGACATCACAGTGTTGATCGGGAAGGACTTCACCGGCTCGTGACGGACGCGCCGAGGGCGGACGCGTCCGAGCTCGCGATCGCCGCGGCGCGGGCGGCCTCCTCCAAGCAGGCGGACCGGGTGGTCATCCTGGACATGCGCGAGCTCCTGGTCATCACCGACTGCTTCGTGATCGCGAGCGGCGCCAGTGAGCGGCAGGTCAAGACGATCTCGGAGGAGATCGAGCGCGCGATCAGGGACCTCGGCGCGAAGCCGGTCCGGCGCGAGGGGGACCGCGAGGCGAGCTGGATCCTGCTCGACTTCGTGGACTTCGTGGCCCACGTGTTCCTGGCCGAGGAGCGCGAGTTCTACGACCTGGAGCGGCTGTGGGCGGACGCGCCCCGGATCGCGTGGGAGACCGAGGGGGCCGAGGAGGCCACCACCCGGGCCTGAGCCATGGGCTTCGACCTGACGCGCGCGCCGCATCCCGAGGATCCCCCGGCGAGGACGGGCTCGTTCCTCGACGGCCGCGAGGACCGGCCCGGCACGGACGAGGAGCGGATGGCCCGGTACTGGACGGCCCGTCCCGCCGTGCAGGCGGTCAAGGAGCCGCTCGAGGTGGAGCGCGCGCCCGAGCGCGACGAGGAGCTCGAGGGCGACGTCACGCTGGGCATCCCCGAGCGCCAGCCGGTTCGAGGTCTTGCCGTCGCGGGGGTGATCCTCGGCGGGCTCGCCGTGGTCGCGATGCTAGCGGTGCTCGTCGTGCAGATGGTCGCCAACACGCGCGGGGGAGCGGACGTCGTCCCGACCGCCTCGGCCGGCGCCCCCGCCGGCGACTCGGCCGGCGTGATCGGCCAGCCGGTCCGCCTCGGTCCGTTCGCGCTCAAGGTGTACGGCGTCCGGAACGTGCCGGCCAGCAGCCAGGAGATCCCGGATCCGGGGATGCGATGGGTCGCCGTCGACGTCGAGGTCGTGAACGAGTCCGGGGAAGGGGCCCGCGTCGACATGTGGTCCCTGTTCGATCTCGAGACCGCCGACGGAAGCCGGTACGGGCCGGACGTCATCGGCAGCGTGGCCGACTACGCGGACGGCGACCTCCCGCCGGGTCTGCGCCTGCGCGGTGAGGTCGTGTTCGCCATCCCCGAGGCGTCGGAGCCGGCCTCCCTCCGGCTGACGGCGCCCGACCGGAAGACCACGGCCCTGGTCCGGCTCGACTGAGCCCGAACGGCGGTCCCCCAAACGCCCCACTTGTCTCCGAGCGTGGATTTCCCGATCGTGGCGCACAGCGATGTCGGAGAAACGGCGCCTCGGCCGACGGTTCGGACGTTCCCGGGATCGTTCCAGCGCGACCGAGTCCGGCTGGGTCGACTCCCGGTACACGGTCGACGTCGGCACCGCGTCCGCCGCCCTCAGCGAGCTGGCTGACCTGGCGGGTGGATCGCCGATGGACCCGGCGTACACGCGGAACGGGAACGGCGCGTCCGCGACCCGGTAGCTCGAGCCGCTCCCGGCCCCTCCCGAGCCCGCACCCCAACCCGAGCCCGAGCCGCCGCCCGTGGACCGGCTGGTGATCGTGCCGCCGACCCCGACCCGCTCCTACGACCCCGGGGCGCGAGGCGGGCTCCGGCCCCCGCCTCCCGAGAACCGCCCGAAGGCCCTGCCCCCGCGACAGCACGGGCGCACTCCCGGCTCCTTCGTCCCCGGGCGAGGCACGCACCGGCCGAGGAACCGGCCGCCCCGGAGGGTCCGGCCGAGGAGCTGCACGAGGCCCAGTTCGAGAAGGTCGACGCCCGGACGGCGGCGTGGTTCTCCGCGCTGCTGCCCTCCGAGGACCTCGGCGAGGACGCGCACGTCATCGAGGTCCGCGACGGCGCCGGCAAGAAGCTCGACGAGCGCCCCTCGATCGAGGCCCTCGCCAACATGCTCCTGGACCTCGCGCCGAAGACCGAGACCGAGGGCTTCAAGGGCCTGCACATCGTCCTCGAGAGCGACGGCCGCCGCATGGAGCTCAACATCGAGTAGCCGGGTCCCCGGCGCTGCTACCATCGATCTCGCGGGGCTGTAGCTCAGTTGGTAGAGCGCTTGACTGGCAGTCAAGAGGTCAGGGGTTCGAATCCCCTCAGCTCCACTCGGTTGCTTTGCTTGGCTTCGCCAAGCCAATTTCCATCGGGCCGGACGCGTATCGGGTGATGGCCGCTCAGCCTAGTTCTCGTCCCCTGGACGCTGGGCTTGGATCCAGTTTGAGGCCTCACTCACCAGCCCGACGAGCACCACCAAGACGAACCCGGCCAGCCCGATGATCGACAGCACGCCAACTCCAGCAAGCAGTCCGGCAGCCCAGATGAGGCCGAAGAGCCGCTCCATCTTGAGGGCGGCGAGTTGATGCGTTTCGACCGCGTCATTACCAACCCTCCGTTTAGCCAGAACTACAGCAGGGACGGAATCCCATTTCCCGAGCGATTCCGATACGGCTGGTGTCCAGAGACCGGCAAGAAGGCCGACCTCATGTTCGTCCAGCACATGGTGGCTAGCCTCCGACCAGGAGGCATGGTTGTCACCGTCATGCCGCACGGAGCCTTGTTTCGTGGTGGTGCTGAGAGGCAGATCCGCACAGGCTTCCTGGACGACGATCTGATCGACTCGGTAATCGGCCTAGGCCCTAACCTCTTTTATGGCACCGGCATTCCGGCCTGTCTTCTTGTCCTCCGAGCCCCAGGATCGAAGCCAAAGGAACGCCAGCAGCGGGTGCTGTTCATCAACGCCGGGCGCGAGTACCGGGAGGGAAGAGCACAGAACTATCTGGACCCTGAACACATCGAAAAGATCGTGACCACGTGGGAGGCTTTTGAAGACATTCCTGGATTTGCGCGCGTAGAGACACGAGACGCGCTGCGCGCGAACGAAGACAACCTGAACATCCGGCAAGATCGAGCGGCTGCACAAGACTATGCGCAAGGAGTTCTTCGCCGATCAGAGCTTCGACACGATCGAGGCGGCGCAAGCCGCGTTGGATGTCTGGGTCGCCGACTACAACCACAACCGTGAGCATCAAGCCATCGGTGACGTCGCACCGGTCCGCCGGTTCGAGCTCGCCCGACCGGCGAGCTTCGAGGTCGTCGACGGCGACGTCGAGGTCGAGCCCGAGCCGGTGAAGAAATTCGTGACGCGTCGTGTCGACGACAAAGGCCGCATCAGCATCCTCAACCACCGCTATCACGTCGGTCGTTACCTCGCCGGTCAACCGGTCACCGTGACATCCCAGGACGGCATGCTCAACGTCAGCCACAACGGCGTCATCGTTGCCACTCATGCCCGCCGGCACATGGTCGAAGACGACGATCGGATGGACCGCCGCGCCAAAGCCTCCAAGCCATCAGCACCCACCAAGGGCGACGAGGTCTTCCGCGGTGTCGACTCGAAAGGTGCCGTCAGCTTCGCGGGGACGGGCTACCGGGCGGGCAACCGCTACCGAGGTCAGCTCGCCGGCGTGCGCCTTGTTGGCGATACGGTTCAGATCACCATCGACGGAGCCCTCATCCGGACTCACCGGGCCCGTCACGACAAGTCCAAGGAGTTCGGCGCCCTCGCCCACCCCAACGGCAAGCCCAGGAGGACCTCAGGTGCAGCATAGCAACCGGAGCCACTTCGAGACACGGGTCCCGAACCTCTACAGCTTCTTATCCGAAACACCTCGCCGCAGTGACTTGAGGGTTCGGAAAGGCTCGGCCCACGTGACGCCGACGATCTGACGCTCTCGGATGTGGATCTTCTCGATGAATGCCTGGCTCCAGAGACGATGTCCTAACGAACGCGGGCGCGCAACGACGCGAACGCGAGTGCGAGCGCGCCGGCGGCCAGCCCGCCCGCCGTCGCGACGGCGATCCCGATCTCGCCCGCGTCCCACCCCGTCAGCGTCAGCGATCGAAGGCCGCGGAACACGTAGGTCACCGGGTTCAGCTTGGCCGCGGTTGCGAACCATCCCGAGAGGGTCTCCATCGGCGCGAACGAGGTCGTAACCAGGAACAGTGGGAGGACGAAGTCGAAGAGCGATTTCGTCGCCTGCGGGTCCGCGGTTCTGAGGGCGACGGAGAAGCCGAGGGCGGAGAACGCGAGCCCGAACACGCTCGCCACCAGGACCATCACGACGGCGCCGAGAACGCCCGTGGCGATCTCGGTTCCGACCGCCATCGCGACCGTTGCCGTCAGCAGTCCCTGCGCTGTCACGCGGACCAGATCCGCGCTCAACGCACCGACAAGGAGCCCGACCCGGCTGACCGGCGTCGCCAGGAGCTTGTCGAAGTATCCGCTCTGGATGTCGGCGGCCATGTTCAGTCCGGCGCTTCCCCACGAGACTGCGAAGAGGATGGATAGGGGCAGGAAGAATCCCCGGTAGTTCGACATCCCGTGTGCCTGGGCAAAGCCGGAGAGCGACCCGACGAAGATGAAGAACAGAACCACCGGCAGGATCAGGTTCGGGATGAACACCTCTGGGTTGCGGAGCGAGAGGCGTGTCTCGCGCGCGCCGAGGGGCGCCCTCGCGCGCGCGGATTCCAGGAGACCCCCCCCGGGGCGCGCCGCTGTGATCGTTGCCGTCTGCGAGCTCATGATGCCTCCCTTGCTGCGGCTCCCTCGAGCCGGCTGCCCGTCGCGCGCATGAACACTTCGTCGAGCGTCGGGGACGAGACCGACAGCGAGCACAGCGGTACGTCCGCCCGCTCGAGCAGCCGGAGTACTTGCGGCACCGTCTCGGGCCCGTTCGACATATAGACCGTCAGGGACGGCCCCTCGACGCGCGTCTCGCGTACACCCTCCAACGTTGCGAGCGCGCTCACGGCGGCTTCCACCTGCCGGCGGGGGACCGCGACACGGAGCACCTCGGATCCGATCGATCCTTTCAGGGCGGCCGGTGTCCCCTCGTCGACGATGCGTCCGTGGTCGATGATCGCGACCCAGTGCACGAGCTGATCGGCTTCCTCCAGGTACTGCGTCGTGAGGAAGACGGTCGCGCCTTCCTCGGCGTTCAGCCTGCGCACCTCGTCCCAGATCGCGCGCCTGCTCGCGGGATCGAGGCCGGTCGTGGGCTCATCGAGGAAGAGGATCCGCGGTCTCGCGATGAGCGCGCTCGCCAGGTCGAGCCGGCGCTGCATGCCCCCCGAGTAGGTGCCGACGCGCCGGTCGCCCACGTCGGACAGCCCGACCGTCTCGAGGAGCGCTGCGGCCCGCTCGCGCGCGTCGGCCCGTCGCATGTGGTGCATCGCCGCTTGGACCTCCAACAGCTCTCTGCCCGTCGAAAGCTTGTCGAGGCCGGCCTCCTGGAAGGCCACGCCGATGTGTCGACGGATCTCGTGAGGCTGTCCCCAGAGATCGAAGCCGGCGATGCGCGCCCGGCCCGACGTCGGGCGGAGCAACGTCGTGAGCATGCGGACCGTCGTCGACTTCCCCGCGCCGTTCGGCCCGAGGAACCCGAAGATCCGACCCTCCCGCACGACGAGGTCGAGCCCGGCAACGGCCTCGACGCCGCCCGGGAACGTCTTGCGCAGCTCCTCTACCTCAATCGCGTTCATCTCGTTCCTCCTGTGCTCCCGCGCCCATCCGCGCCGTCCGCCTCCTGGGACGGACCGCGCGTCCCGCGACCCCCCAGTTCCCCGGCTTCACTTCCTCGATGAACACCCATGTCTTGTCGGGGAGCCCTCCTTCGACCTCCACGGTCGAGGCGGCGACGTCGATCACCGCGTCGGTGATGCGCTCGATGAGCCCGGCTTTCGCCCGCTCGTCGAAGAGCCCCTCCGGAACCTTGACCGTGACCAGCGGCATCCGCGCGTCCTTTCAGCTCGCGTCAGACGCTATCCGCCGGGCCGGCGGGGAATCATCGGGGATTCGCCCTATCTATCCGCGGCGAAGTCGACGAGTCCGTGCTGCATGGCGAACAGGCTCGCGGCAGCTCGGGTCGAGACGGCGATCTTGGCGTAGATGTGCTCGACATGGCTGCCGACGGTCTTCTCCGCGATGTGGAGCCGCCGGGCGATCTCGCGATTGGAGCTCCCGCGCGCGAGGATGCCGAGAACCTCTGCTTCGCGCGCCGTCAGGCCGGCCGGGAGCTCCGCGCGAGCAGGAACCCTGTGCCCTGCGGCCGCGAGGACCGCGTTCACCACCTGCCCGTCCAGCGCGCCCGCGCGCGCACCGGCTCTGAGCGCATCCGCGATCTCCGCCGCCGGAGCCGCCGGACGGTGCGGGCGAGGCTCCGTCATCGCGTGATAGACGTCGGCCGCGGCAATGATCCGAGCGGCGGGGGCCAGCATGGGCGCCGAGAGGCTGCGGTGGTACCCCGACCCGTCGAGCCGCTCGTGATGAAGGGACGCGATCCCGCCGATGGAGGCGAGCGCCCTCGGCCGCGAGAGCATGCGCTCGGTGAGGTACGGGTGGAGGCGCACGCGCTCGCGCTCGGCATGCGAGAGGGGTCCGGGCTTGTCCCAGATCGAGTTCGGGATGCCCAGCCGGCCGAGGTCGTGCACCAGCCCCGCGCGCCGGATGGCCACCGCGTCGCCCTCAGGAAGCCCGTAGCGGCGCGCAGCCGCAGCCGCGAGGTCGGCGACGCCCCTGGAATGGCCGGCGGTGTAGGGGGACTTGAGATCTACGAAGTCCGCGAAAGCCTCGAGCGCGCCCTCGAATTCGGCGTCGGAGAGGACGTGGTGCAGGCCCGGCTCCGCCTCGATCACCGCGTCCCAGCTCGTCTCGGGCCCGAGGTCCGCCAGGATGCCGGGGGCGTCGTCGCAGAATCTCTGGACGATGCTCGGATCGAACTGCTTGCTGCTCCGATCCTGAGCCACTTGGATGGCCGCGTCGATCCCCTCGGACCGGTGATGAACCTCGATGACGTCTGCCAGCTGAACGATCCGGATCGCCACGGCGATGTCATCGCCGGCGAGCGTTGACGGCGCGCCTTTCCCGTCCCAGCGCGCGAACGCCTGCTTGAGCGGGCCCGCCACGCCGGCGCCCAGCCCGAGGCGCTCGGCGAAGGTCGACGCGACCTCGCAGTGGGAGACCATCGACGCCATGAGGGCGCGCGGGCCGTGGCGTGCGAACGAGGCCGCCAGACGGACGCGGCGCAGGGGAGGACTCCCCGTCCCGAGGCGCCGCAGCGCATACCCCATCAGAGGGATGCCGGCGAGATCGACGTCATAGCTGCCGGCCCGGAAGGCGATGTCGTCGCCGAACCAGGACGCCAGCGTGTGAGCGTCGGCTGTGCACCCGACCCAGGCGAGGAGCGAGACGTAGAACAGATCCGCGCGCTCCGCCTCGCTCAGATCCAGCCGCTCTGCGAGCCTCAGCGCGATGAGACACTGCCGCATGGCGTGCTCCATCGGCAGCCCTAAGCCGAGGTCGGAGGCGAGCGAGAGCACGCACACTAGCTCCGCGCGACGAAGGCGCTCTCCCGGCTGCACGTGATCAACGATACGCGCGCCCGGACCCAGCGCGTCGAACTCGTAGGGTTGTCAATGTGAAGCCTGTCCGAGGATTACCTTAGAGCCTGACCCTTCAGACGCGTCAAGCAGAGGGGTTTGACGATCAAAGCAGGGGCTCGCTCAAGCCGCGGACCCTTTGACCAGGGTGTTTAGGAGGCCGAAGCGGTTCACACAACGTTCCGTCAGGTCCACTCGTGTGATGTCCCGAGACATCGTTCACACGTGTCCCGAGACATCGTTCCACATCACCGGCGCCCGAGAGCCGTCGTTGTCTACCCGCACCGTCTTCAGGAACAGCTGGTTTGAAGAGCCGCCGGTCTGATCATCCGCATCCCGGTAGGCCCCATGTCGGTCGCACCGCCACCATCGAGGCGAATTTCACGAGCGCGGATAGTCTTACGCAGTGCTTCCAGACGTCGGCCAGAACGGGATGGGATTGAGGTGAGGTACATGGCGATGGGAAGAGCAAGCCGAGTGAGCGCCCTGACCATTTTGGTGGCCCTCTTGGGGTTGGCCTTCCTGGCGGCCCGGGCAGCCGCCTCGGAGGCATGTCCCGAGCACCCATGCAAGGGGTGGACCTACCAAGTCATCTACCGGACGTCGGACGGAGTGATCGTGGCGTGGTCGGGCTATTACGGGGGTCATGACAACCTTCCCCCCGGCACGGCCGCGATCGATGTCACGGACGATCCACGGCTGATGGACCTGCGGACTCTGCCGAAGTACTACGTGGACGTCGAGAGCCGACAGATTCGGGAGAAGCCCGGATACATGGCTCCCGCCGAGACGCCTGCCGCGGATGCCTCACCCACGGAGGCTGGAGTAGGTCTGGCGCTGCCATTGATGGGCGGACTCGTCGGAGTCGCTTCGCTTATCACGGGCCGACTTATCCGACGTCGGGGAGTGGCCGCAGCACGGTAAGTCCGCTGCAGCGAGG
This sequence comes from Actinomycetota bacterium, assembly GCA_040904285.1. Classification (GTDB taxonomy): domain Bacteria; phylum Actinomycetota; class UBA4738; order UBA4738; family JBBDTT01; genus JBBDTT01. The sequence continues at coordinate 2,275 of JBBDTT010000194.1, read as the reverse complement.
TCGCGCTTGGGAGCCGGCATCGCCCGCCAATCGGCTTGGACCATGCCTGCTTCTACAAGAACTGGAGTTCAATGACCTGACCCAGTTCTGGATTCGGCATTTCGAGCCACCCCTTGATGATTGCAATCCGAATGAGTAGCGAGAGGAGGACGCCATGAGGATCTCGAAGCGCAGCGCGGCCTTCCTTGTCGGGTTGGCCGTACCATTCGCTGCGCTCCTCGTCGCGGCCGTTGCTTCCTCGCGGCCGGGACCACCGGAGAGCGCTGGGGGAGGTGGCCCCCGGTATGGACCTGCTTATGATCTTCAGTCTCTTGGGCCACTGGGCTACGGCGACCGAGTCAGCTTCGAGGAAGCGCGAGATCGTGTCGCCTTTTCCTTGCCTTACCTAGCGGAGAATACCCTCACCGGCGATGAGACGGGCATGTGGCTTGCGCTTCGTCCGGGGGCGGAAGGCGGGCCGCTCCTAGCGCCACTTTGGAAGAGCGATCTTCGCTTCTACGTCGAGCCCAGTGAAATGACGCCGGCCGAGGCTGCCGCTGAGTGGGAGCGTGAGATCCTCACGGAACCGGAAGCTGGCCGTCAGAATGTGTTGGTGCGCGGGTTGCCGGGGATCGGGACGGACGGATCAGGAGAAGCAGCCCCTTCATCCTTGGCGTGGATTTGAAAGAGGCCTTTCGCTCCTACTGGTGTCGCCCAATCACACGCTGGCCGAACTCCAACAACTAGCCGACACGATTGAGTTCATGGATTAGGCAGTCATCTAGCCTCGGGAGAACTCCTGTTCAAGACCCGCAGTATCCGGACCATGTCTGGGTTCGAGTAGCGTCCCCTCAGCTCCACCAAAAGGTCTCACCTAGTGAGCCTGTTTTCCATCGAGGCTGCGAGCCGCCTTGAACCGTCCTGGGCTGTAAGGCGGATGACGTAGCCCGGAAAGGCGACCTCGCGTTCCTTGTCGACGGAGGATACTCTCGCCTCGTCCACAAGGAGGTGGCACATGACCGACACGCCTCACCGTCGGATTCGCGCCGGGATTCTCATGTTGGCTGCGGCCCTGTTGATCCCAGCGCTCGTCCCGACCCCCGCGCAGGCCCACACGATGTCGTTCGGGACGAGCAGGATCTGGGACTTCTTTTTGCTCCCGGGGCAGTCAATGTTCAACCACGTACTACACGGGGGCGGGAGCCGCTGATTCGACGCATGCCACCCGTGTCAGCATCGGCCTCGACGGCGGCGACGCCACGGCCTTCGCCCGATGGGACTTCTACACGATCGATAGCGCAATCCCAGCCGAGGTGGCCCGGTTTAGGGGAGCTGCGCGGGACTGGACGTCGAGCTCGGCGTACGTGTTTGCCAACACGATGACCGCTCACGTCGGTGGCAACGCCATCATCGAGGCGACCGTTACAAGCGCGGATAGTCTTACTCAGTGTTTCCAGACGTTGGCTCGAACGGCATGGGATTGAGGTGAGGCTCATGGCGATGAGAAGAGCAAGCCGAGCGAGTGCCCTGATCGGGTTCGTCGCCCTCTTCGGGTTGGCCTTGCTGGCGGCCCCGGCAGGGGCTTCCGAGGGATGTCCCGAGCATCCGTGCAAAGGATGGACCTACCAGATCGTCTATCGGACGTCGGACGGAGTCATCATCGGGTGGTCCGGTTACAACGAAGGGAACAGGCTCAACCTCGCTCCTGGCACGGCAGCGATCGATGTCACGGACGATCCGCGGCTGGTGGACCTGCGGACCCTGCCCAAGTATTACGTGGATATCCAGAGCCGGCAGATTCGAGCGAAGGCCGGATACGTGGCCCCCCAGGAGACCCCCTCCGGAGCCGAGACGGCGACGCCGACTGAGCCTGGGCTCGGGTTAGCGCTTCCCGTCTTGGTCGGAGGCGTCTTCGGGGCGGCTTCGTTTGCGACCCGCCGTCTTGTCCGGCGCCGGGGGGTGGCTGCAGCTCGGTAAGTCTGCTTCAAGCGAGGTCGCACCTTGGGAGCCGGCATCCGCCGGCTCCCAAGCCTTTCCTCGACGCCGAGAATGCGCTTCGTGATCTTTGGCGGCCAAGGGCGCTACAACTTGGCGATCTACGGACGCTCACGCGGTCGCTCGTGCAGCGACTTGAGCACCCTACGAAACGCCGGGTTCGAGTAGCGTCCCCTCAGCTCCACTGCTTGGCTTGCTTGGCCTGACCAAGCCATTTCCTGCCGGATCGGGGGCTCCCGTTACTCGGTGCCGAGCAGCACCGCGACCATGGTCTCGTGGTGGAACCGCGTGGGCGACCCGG
>JBBDTT010000193.1:0-18688 GCA_040904285.1 Actinomycetota bacterium | reverse complement strand
CACGGTGGGCCATCAACAGGAACGCTGGAGCCGCAGCGGCGAAGATCAGCCTGGTGTCGATGGCCAGGCCGAACAGGAGGCCCCCCAGCAGCCACCTGACGTACGGGCGCGACGAGTCGTCTCGCTCCGCCACCAGGTAGGCCCCGAGGAGGAGCGCGGTCGAGAGGGAGTAGGTCTTCACCACCGTGAACCACCCGAGGGTCAGCCCGTTCAGCGCGTACAGGCCGACGGCCACCGCCCCGAGCGCCGGCTCGCCCAGGCGGCGGGCGATGTGCCGGAACAGGAGGACTCCCACGGCCACCGCCAGCGCCCCCGAGAGGAATCGCGCCGCGTACCACGAGAAGCCCCACGGGGCGGAGAACGGTCCGTACACGTAGGGAAGCGCCGGCATCTGGGTGTAGAGGAAGTCCCGGTACGGAAGCTGCCCGTGCATCACGGCCTTGGCCGCGTAGGCATAGAACCCCTCGTCGGCGTCCATGAGCCGGTAGGCGGCCATCGGGACGAGCACCGCTGCCTGGAGGAGGACCACCGCGACGTACATGCGGCCGCGTCTCACACGATGGACCTTCGCACGCGGGACGTCCGATCTGTTCGGCGCGGGAAGACTAGCGCTTGGCTCGGGGCGTCAGCCGTACGTCATCCGGCCGGATGGCGTGCCCGGCGGGTGGGCGCCCTACGAGGTGACGGAGGTCCCCTGAGACTTCATGGCCAAGGGGATCGACCAGGCCGCTGCTGACACGGGATAGCCCCGATCAGGCCCAGAACACGTCGGCGGCGTACTGGTCGCCCTCGTGCACCCAGATCTCCTTGACCTTGCCGCCCTCCAGGTGCAGGACGTGGACGATGTTGCCCTCCCACGATGCGCCGTCGCGCTGGCCCTTCGCGTGCACCATCACGGCAGCGTGCTCGTCGTTCGCCAGGACGTCGTGGACCTCGATGCCGAAGTTCCCGCCGGTCATCTCCACGAGCTTGCCGAAGAACGCGAACACCTCGTCCTGTCCCTTGAAGTCCCCCGAGATGGCGCTTCGACCCGGGCTGTGCCAGACGACGTCGTCCGCAAACAGGGACGCGACCGTCGCCATGTCTCCGGTCGCGAACGCCTCGTACCCGCGGCGGACCAGGTCCTCGTTGGCGTGTGCCATCGCTCCCCCTCCCTCGGCCGCGAAGCGGCCATCCGGGGCGCACCGATTCCAGGATCGACCCTACGCCCCCGAACCGGAGCGAGCACGTCAGCAATGATCGCCGCGTGATCCCTCGGGTCCAGTACGCGGACAGCGGCGGCATCCAGATCGCGTACCAGGTGGTCGGCGACGGTCCGCTGGACGTGGTGCTCTCCTTCGACTGGGCCAACAACCTCGACCTGATATTGGAGTGGCCCCAGAACATGAGGGCCGGGCTCCACACCGGCGAGGTCGAGCTGCTGGGCGAGGACGTCGGCGGGATCGCGGTGCACATCGCAGCGCGTGTCGGGAGCCTCCCGTCCGGGGGTGAGGGAACGCCGGCGTCACGCCTCGGCGAGGACCTCTCCCAGGCGGTCGACGGCGGCGACGGCCGAAGGCCAGATCACCTTCGCCGCGACGATGGGCCAGATCAGCCGGAGGAGCGGCCGCGCGCGCAGCAGGACCAGGCGCCGCTCGACCCGGCTTCCTTCGCCGGCCGGCGTCACCGTGAACTCGTGCCGGAACACCGTGGAGGGGCTGGTCGCGACGAAGACGAGGCGCCGGGGAGGATCGACCTCGGTCACCTCGATCGTGGACTCCACGGCCTCGCCTCGGGTCTCCCCGACCCCCCGGAACCGGCTTCCCACGTGGACCGGCCCGGCCGTCTCCGGTTCGACGCGCAGCGGCGTCGGCGACCACTCCGCATGGCGGGGAAGATCCGCGATGTAGGCGAAGACATCCTTCGCCTCACCGGGAACGACGACGGCATGCGCGCGGGACCACATCGGTCAGGACCCGTTCAGGGCTGCGCCCAGTCGATCGCTACCGCCGACGGGTCGCTCGGGTCCACCCGCACGACGACCGAGCCTCCCACCTGCAGCTTGCTCAGGTACACCTGCGGGACGGCCGTGGCCACGTTCGCCCGGTAGGGAGCCTTCCCGGCGACGGCCACCTCGAGATCCAACGAGACTCGCGGGTCCACGTTCACTCGACCGCCCGTGTCGTCGAAGCTCCGGATGGTCGCCCGGCCGGGTGTGCCCGTCACGAGCAGATCCCTCGACGAGGAGCCGAACAGCTTCTTGAACAGTCCCATCCCCGGATCATCCTCCTCCGGCACGCCCATCACGTGACGGCGGTGACGCCCTCGAGGCGGGCGATCTCGGCCACGAGGGGGGCCGCGCCGAGCGGCTCGAGGATGCGCCTCGCCCTGCGGAGCCGCTCGCCGGCGTCCTCGGCTCGTCCCAGGCCGGCCAGCACCCGGCCCTCGCCGAGCAGGGACCGGCCGCGCTCGACGACGTTGCCGAACGCGGCCCACCTCTCGGTAGCTTCTCCGTGGAGCCGGGCGGCCTCCTGGAGATCCCCCGTCGCTTCACCGAGTATCGCCCGCCCGGAGAGGAGGAGGTTCTCCTCCTGGGAGCACCGGGGGATGAACGCCTGAACCAGGGCATCGGCTCGCCCGGTCTCGCCCGCCCCGGCAAGGAGCGCGACCATCTCCGGGAGGTACAGCCCACGCAGCCAGCTCGAGCTCCCGTGGAGCTCGGCCCATTCCCCGGCCAGCCGGACGGCCGACGTGACGTCCCCCTGCGCGTGCTCGATGAGCGCCGCGACGGCGAGGGCGGGCAGGAGCACCTGCAGGTCGCCGATCTGCCGGGCGAGCGGGAGGAACTCACCGGCGAGCGCGCCCGCCTCGGCCATCTCCCCACGCAGCAGGTGAACGCGGGCCTTGGAGGGAAGCGCCATCCCCCGGAGCTGGCTCCCTCTCTGGGCTCGGTCGATCGCGGCGACCTGGTCGGCGACCTGGGCGAGCTCGTCCCATCGACCGAGCTCGAAGAGCATCCACGTGGTCTCGGCGCGGGTCCACATGGCGTTCAGGCTCAGCCCACGGCGCTCGCTGAACGCGATGCCCTGCCGGTGGATCTCGAGCCCCGCCGCGGGCCCCTCGAGGGACCACAGCCAGTCCCCGAGGTTCAGGTAGGAGAACGCGGTCTGAGCCCCCAGTCCCCACTCGAGCCCGAGCCGAAGGCCCTCGCGAAGATCGTCCAGGCCGCCGAGGTCCCCCAGGTCGAGTCGAGCGAACCCGCGGAACTGCCGCGCGCGCACCACCTGCTCCCGGGCTCCGCTCGCCTCTGCCACCGCCAGGGCCTTCTCCGAGTAGTCCAGGGCGTCCCGGTCCAGTCCCTCGAACGTCTTCCTCCGCGCAAGGACGACGTAGGCGTAGGCGAGGGCCTCGCTCGGCGGAAGCTCCTCAAGCATGCGGACGGCCTCGCCCTCCATATTCCCGGCCGCGGCCGTCTCGCCCCGGGTGTGGAGGATGTCCGCCAACTGCACTTTCGCCGCGCCCGCCCCGAGGAGGTCCCCGGCCGCCTCGAACCCGGCGATCGCTTCCTCCAGCGCCGGCACCGCTTCCGCGAACCCGCTGGTCTGCTGTGCGACGAAGCCCACCCTGGCCAGCACGGAGGGGCGTTCGGGATGTCCCTCGGGAAGCGACGCCAGCGCCCGCTTGAGGTACGACGCCGCCTTGGCGAGGTCGAGCCGCATCGCCCGCTCGCCCGCCTTCACCAGGTAGGGCCGGGCCCGCTCGGCCAGCTCGGCCGCCGCCTGGCCGTCGCCGGCCGCCCGGGTGAGCTCGAGCGCCTGCTCGTAGTGGTGCGCGAGCAGCTCGGCATGGTCGTCGACGCGTCCCCCGGCGGCCCGCTCGATCCACTCGGCCGCGGCGAGGTGCTTGACCGCCCGGACCGCCCGGGGGATCTGCCCGTACGCGACGTCCCGGACGAGGACGTGCCAGAAGCCGTACTCGTCCTCGTGCTCCATCGACGACAAGCGGACGGGCCGCACGAACTCCTTCAGGGTCAGCTCGTGGAAGTCCTCCCGGAGGGTCGATTCGTCGCGTCCCCCCATCCGCGCAACAGCGCCGGACCAGAACACCGTCCCGACCACCGCGGCATCCTGGAGCACGTTCTTGCGCTCGGGTGACAGGGTGTCCAGGCGCCCGGCGATGAGCCCCTGGACCGTGTCCGGGACGAGGATCTCCGCGCCTTCGGACAGGACGACCGTCTCGCCCCGGCGTTCGAGGAGCTCCCGGTCCGTCAGCATCCGGACGAACTCCTCGGCGTAGAGCGGGTTTCCCCCGGAGCGTTCCAACAGTGCCTCGCGCGTGTCGGCCGGCAGGACCGCATCGGCCAGGAGCGCCGTCACCAGGCTCGAGGTCTCCTCGTCCGTCAGGGCCGACAGCGTGATCGTCGCGGAGTTGCGCATCCCGCCGCCCCAGCCGCGGCGCCGCTCGTACAGCTCGGGCCGCGCCGTGCACAGGAACAGGATCGGCACGCCGGTCGACCATTCGGCGACGTGCTCCACGAACTCGAGCATGGCGTCGTCCGCCCAGTGGAGGTCCTCGACCACCAGGACGAGGGGCCGGGCCAGCGCGGCCGCCTCCAGGAAGCCGCGCCACGCCGCGAATGACTCGTCCCGGTCGACCTGCGGGGACGGCAGCCCGACCAGAGGGCCGAGCCGGCTGCCGAGCCATTCCCGTTCCGAGGGATCGCCGGAGACGACCGCGACGGCCTCGGACACCTTGCGCCGCGCCTCGTCCGCCGGGTCGGACTCGAGGATGCCGCAGTGGGCCTTGACGATCTCGCCCAGCGCCCAGAACGTGATGCCCTCTCCGTAGGGGAGGCACCGGCCCTGCCGCCACGAGACGAGGTCGCCGTGGTCCTCGATCCAGCCGAAGAGCTCGCGGACCAGACGGCTCTTCCCGACGCCCGGCTCACCGGTGATCGTGACGAGCTGGACGGAGGGCTCCCGGCGCATCCGGCCGAAGGTCTGCTGGAGCAGGGCCAGCTCCTCCCGGCGGCCGATGAAGGGGGTGGCGGCGGGCTCGATCTCGGCGCCGGTCCGGCTGGTGGCCGCGACCGCGCGCCAGATGGGGATGGGGTCGGCCTTTCCCTTCACCGTCACCGGCTCCAGCGGTTCGTACTCGACGACCCGGCTGGTCGAGCGGTACGTGGTGTCGCCGACCACGACCCCACCGACGGGGGCGGCCTGCTGGAGCCGGGACGCGGTGTTGACCACGTCGCCGACGACCATCGACTCGCCCTCCTCCGGCCTGGCTCCCAGCGCGACCACGACCTCGCCGGTGTTGACCGCGCCTCGAACCGCCAGGCCCGGACGGGGGTTCTCGGCGTTGAAGTCCTCGATCGCCTCGATGATCCGCAGGGCGGCCCGAACCGCGCGCTCGGGATCGTCCTCGTGGGCGACCGGGGCGCCGAACACCGCCATAACCGCGTCGCCGACGAACTTCTCCACGGTCCCGCCGAACCGTTCGATCTCCCGCTTCAGGAGCGCGTGGTACGGCCGAAGCGTGGCCTGGACGTCCTCGGGGTCCTCCCGGGCCGACCTCGAGGTGAACCCGACCATGTCGACGAACAGCACCGAGACGACCTTGCGCTCCTCGGTGGGACGCGCGCGGGTGAGGGGTGTCCCGCACACGCCGCAGAAGCGGAACCGCTCCGGATTGTCCTCGCCGCACCGCGGACAGATCACGCGGGCAGTCTAGCCACCGGGCCCGGGACGCCATCGGCAGCGGTGGAGCAGCCGAGCCGGGGCCCTATGACGTGCGGGCGGCGGTCCGCTCCGCGCAACCTTCGACACTTCAGCGAGCCGAGCGTGTGGACCAGAACGAGACTTCTACTGAACCAGGCTTTTCGCACGGTCGTCCGTTCGTACGGGGACGAACAGCATGGAGGGATGGCTCGGGCCGACCAGCAGCCGGCTCGTGATCGCGCCGTTCTGGGACAGGACCTTCCTGGTGTCCGCGGATTGCACGAGCAGCCCCAGACGGTGTCCGGCGGGGAGGCGATACGAGGATGGCCAGATCTCGACGTCCAGCCGATAGGGCTCACCGGGGACCACCGGTTCCTCGCGGTCGTGGGTATGCCAGAGGTACCCCCGCCGGGGGTCCTGGCGCCGGTGCGAGGCCCGTAGCCATCCCCGGGAGATGAGCCGAGTCGTTTCCGGTCCCACGTCGACCAGTCGGACGACCCAGTCGGCATCGGTTCCCTGGCTCACCGCCCACAGCCGTACGGAGACGGAGCCGGTCACGGTGGCGCTCTCCTCGAGGATCGGGCCGAGGAACGCGGCCGCGGCCGCGGGCAGCGAGCGGCGTTTGGGGTCGTTGTTCGGGCTGGGCGCCACGCCCGGGCCCGCGGCGGGGGTGTCGGCCGCCCCGCCCGTCGGCTCCACCGGTACCCCCCGGCCGGGGGTCGCGGCATCGCCCACGCACGTGGCGACGAGCGTGCCCCGGATCGGCCACGGGGTCTCGAGCGCCGGCGCACCATCGTCCGGCCCGCACAGCGCGAGGACCGCATCTCGGTGCGGCGGCGGCCAGGAGCGGTAGCTCCGCCACGCCCCAGGCCACGGCCCGAACGTGGCGGCCCGGGAAGCGTCCACGTCGAACACCCGGACGGGAGGGATCCTCGCGAGCTTCGCTCGCATCCGCCGAGGGTCCGGCGTCCGAAGGAAGACATCGAACCAGCGGACCGAGTCCGCGAGCAGGAGCTCGAGGGGCTCGTCTCCCGCCCCGCCGAGGTGGCCCCACGGTCCCAGGACGAGGGCCTTGTGCCGTGAGCCGGTCGTCAGATAGCCGAGCGCCGCGGCGCGCGGATAAACGTCGTCCCAGCCGGACCAGAACAGCGCGGGAACCCGGATCCGCTCCGCGCGAAGGGCTCGCTCCCGCCAGAAGTCGTCGAACAGCCGGTGCGCCGGCCCCTCGACCAGGGGGCCCAGGCTGCCCGGGTACGTCGCGACGTCGAGGGTGCTCGCGGCGGCCCGGTCGGGCGACGCCTCCGGTCCGGGCCGGACGAGAGCGTGGAAGGCGAGCCAGCCGACGAGTCCGGAGTCCTCCGACGCCTGCATCCCTCCCGGGTAGAACAGGTCGCGGTACGGATCGTTGTACGAGGAGGCCGGGACGATCGCCCGAAGGTGGGGCGGCCGCAGGGCCGCCACCAGGGCCGCCATGTTTCCCGGATAGGAGTACCCCCACATCCCGACCCGGCCGTCGCTCCAGGGCTGCCGGGCCGCCCACTCCACGGCGTCGTACCCGTCGCGGACCTCGCGCCTGGAGGACATGCCGAACTCGCCCGGCGACGCCCCGGTGCCGCGGATGTCCACGAGCAGGCCGGCGAAGCCCGCCTCGGCGAACCTCGCCAAGGCCTCGCGCTCGAAGCGGCTCGGGTCGTCCTTGCGGTACGGGAAGTACACGACGATGGTCGGCAGGCGCGTCCGCGGAACGCCGTCCACGGCCGGCCGGTAGAGGTCGGCGTACAGCTCGCCGCCCGAGGACATCGGGATCGCCAGGTCGCGCGTGCGAACGACCGTCACCGTCTGCGCCCTCCCCGGCTGCGCGGACACCACGGTTCCCAGGAGCGCGACGGCGAGCGTGGCCAGCAGGACGCGTGGATGCGGATAAGGGCGCAACTGGCTCCGCTCCGTTCGGATCGGGAGACCGAACTATCCCACTCCGGACGCGGAGGGGGCTCGAAACGGCGAGCTCCGGTGGCTGCTCGGCCAGGACATCCGGGTGATCGAGGCGTACCTGGCCGATCCGCAGCGGCGCATCTTCGTTCCGCCGCCGGGCCCGCGCCAAGTCCCGGAGCCGCCCAGGCGCTTCCTCCCCTAGCAGGGTGCCTCCCGGCGGGTGTCTACCCCGACGAGCGCCAAGGGGCATGCGTCGCGTCGGATGGGCGGGCTCCTTGACAACGTGCCGTCAAGGCAAGGACGGGAGGTCATGCGGGAGCTGACGCTCGCTCCGAGCCAGACTACCACGCTCGGAATGGGCGACGTCGACGGCCTGGGCGACGTACGGTGGTCGGCGTCCGAGCCCCTAGGTGAGGGGACGGTCGCCCTCGGCCATGCGCATCCGCTGGCCGGTCAGCTCCATGATCAGCAGTTTCGCGTCGTCCTCGCTCCACGGCGAGGTCTGCCGGTAGCGCGCGAGCATCCCGGCATCGCCGATGGCCTCGAGCAAAGGTTCCACGACGGGGGCGCCGTGCGCCGCCAGGGCCTGACCGGCCTGCAGGATGCGACCCGGGTCGTGGCTGGTGAATTGCGCGATCAGCTCGGGAACCGAGGCGGATGGGCTCGCCGGGGCGGACGCCGCCCGGGCTCTGTCGGCCTCCGCTCGCTTCGCGGCGGCCTCCTGCGTGCGCCGCTCCAGCTGCTCCTTGGCGTCGGCGTCGCCGAGCGTGGCCAGCGCGGCGAGCGTTCCCTCGTTCGGAGGGACGCCCTGCAGAGCGGCCCGAAGCCGCTGCCCCCCCATCCCCGCCATCGCTTCGATGGCCTGGCTCCGCTGCTGCCCGCCCTCGGCCTCCACCGACTTCTGGGCCAGCACCGCGACGGCCAGGCGGTCCGCGGCCGGGTCCCCGAACGGAAGCACCCGGTGCGCCGCGACGAGAAGGGCGAGCCCTCCGGAGCGGTCGTTCTGGAGCACGGCCCGTAGCTCGGGCAGGCCCACGTCGGATCGCCCGCGCAGAGCCCGATTGATCAGGACCTCGGCGGCCTCCTCGGCCGTCTCCGGGTCGGCCAGTCCCCGCATCAGCATCGGGACGACGTTCGGATCGTCGAGGGTAGAGAGCTCGAGCCCGGCCTGTGCGCGGGCGTTCGAGGACTTCCCGCGCAGCGCGGCGTCCACCGTCTTCGCGACGCGCTTCCCGAACAGGGGCACCGAGACCTCCGGAGGATCGCCGCGATGGAGCCTAGGTCATCTCGCGAGTGCGCACAGCATGCGCAGGGACACAGATCATCTCATCGGAGCCTCGGAGCATCGCGCTTCCGACCTGGAACCGCCGTCCGGAGATCGGGGTCCGGCTTCGCGCGGCCTACCGGGAAGCCCACCAACGCGAGGACGCCACGACGAGCAGTGGACCAAAGTAGACGTTACTTGAACCAGACCTTCCGGTCAGCCGTGGAGAGCCTGCACGAACGCCTCAAGCTGCAATCCTGTGTGGCGCCTCCGGCCCGCTTCCGCGGTCCGAGACACCGGGGGGTGCTCTCTTAGCGGAGCCGTTCGGGTCGTCCGGTCCGACGCTTGCGGCCACTGAGGTCGTCTAACAGCACGAGCAGGAGCCGTCAAGGGTCGTACGATCCGCGAATCATGTTCCGGCGCCGAAAGGGCTCGGACGCAGCTGTCGCGGAGACGTTCACCACGCCCTCGATCACGGAGGGGGCCGCGGAGTACGTGGGGGCGTGCCTGGAACCACGCTTCACCGCCCTCCCCGAGCCGAGGTCGTGGCGAGAACCATCGATCCGGCGAGCGGTGGACGCGCTCAATGCGAACCAGTACATCGAGGCCGCGGTCGAGTCGAAGCGCGTCACCAGGAAGTTCCCGGACCTGCATCTCGGATACGTGTGGCTGTCGGAGGCGTTGACGGCCACCGGGCAGATCGACCGGGCGCGCATCGTGCTCCGGCAGGGACTCCAGAAGGCGAGGAGCACGCACTCCATCTGCCGTTCGCTCGGCGAGACCGAGCTTCGTGCCGGGAACCTGGAGGGCGCCGCTTACTGGTGGGCGCAGGGCCTCCACGCTCGCGAGCGCCTGCAACCCGACGACATCGAGACCGAGTCGTACCTGTACCTGAGCGCGGTCGCCAACAGCCTCACCGGTCTCGGCGACATCGCCATGGCTCTCCAGCGCAGGGCGGATGCCTCCAGAGGTGGGATGGTGAGGCTGGACCCGTCGGAGAGCGCACGTCTCCGCGTGCTGATCATGGACATGCCGCCGGCATCCAAGGAGGCTCTCGCCGAGGTGCTTCGAGGTGTCTCCGAGCGCTATCTCCAGTCGCAGATCGAGGCGGCCCGCGAGCGGGACGAACGACAGACGCAGGAGAGCAGGGCCTTCTATCTCCGGGAGCACCAGCGAAAGCTCGACCGCAAGAAGCGCCGGAAGACGGGCGAAAGACCACCGGCGAGCTGAGCGGCGATCCGACCACCTTCGACAACGCTCAGACCGCACGCCTAGGCGCTCGTGGGGGTGAGGGGCCTTTACTTGAAGCAGACATTCCGGCGATCATCGATGATCTCCACGCCCGCCTCGAGATATGAGGGCGCTTGGTGGGAGGGTTGATCCTGCGGGCCCGCGGCCAGTGAGTCGATCCGCCCCCAAGGTCCGCCCGGGCGACCAGTTCCCGGGCCGTGGGCGGCCGGAACGACGAGCCCCCCATTGGTGACTGTGCGGCTCGCCTACCGGGTCGACTCCGGCGTCTAGCGCTTCCGGCCGAACAGCCCTCGCTTCTTCTCGGGCTCCAACCCCAGACGCTCAGCCACGTGGTCACGCAGATACCGCTTGGACTTGTCCGTCAGGCTCGCGTGGTACTCGAGCAGAGCGGCACGACTCTCCTCGTCGCCGAAGTCCGCGAGCGCATCGACCAGCTCCCTGACGTCGCTGCCCATCATCAGACGGCCGGCCACCGTGTCACGGAGGTATCCGATGAGCCTGGAGATGTCGCGAAGATCGCGCCGCTTGGCCAGCGCCTCGACGGCCGAGGTCAACACCATCTGGTTACCTTCGACGTCGAGGATCTCGAGCAGAACGTCGCGGACGGACGGGTCCTCGATCTTCGTCAGGGCGCCAACCAGGTTGAGCCTCACGTTCTGTCCATGCGCCGCGAGCTTGAACAGCGGCTGGTCCTGGCGCCACGACGTCAGCTGGGCGGCGAGGTCCTCGGGGGTGACGGCCACCCAGGTGCCCACCAGTAGCCGTTCGAAATCCGGATAGGCGGCGGTCCCGGGCAGCGTTCCCACCCCGACGGCCCGCACGGGCCCCACGATCTCCGCATTGTCCGCGTACCACTTCGGAAGGTCCGGGAACGTGGCGAACAGTAGGTCCTCGAAGGCCCGATGGACCCAGAAGCAGTCTCGGAGCAGAGGGATCGCTCGCGCGTCCCCCGTCCTTCCGAGGGCGCGAACGAGGTTCACTCGCAGGGCCAGGCCGGTCGCCTGCGAGGGCTCGGGGGCGGCGCGCAGGAGCTGTGCGAGCTCGTCGATGCCGACGTCGTCTAGCTTCGCCCGGAGGTCCTCGGTGGAGAGGTAGCCCTCGGAAAGGGGCGCGATGAGCGCCTGTACGTGAGGTCTGGCCCCCGGCTCAGCCTCGGGGGCCCGATCGGCTGTCGTTGGGCCGGCCGGCGACGGCGCCGCCCCGCCCACGTCGCCGTACGTCGCGGTCACGTCCGCCGTCAGCTTCAGGCCTCCGGATTCGACCTCGACCTCGTATATCGAACCGCAGTTCGCGCACATCACGACCCTGGTGGAGACGTCGCGCACCAAGGCGAGGCCGAGACGGTCGATCGCCAACGCGCCGCCTTGGAGGAGCTCGATCGGAGTCCCGCAACGGCCGCACGAGGCCGCCCTCACGTCCCCGACACGGTCTTGGTAATTGGCGGTGACGTCCGTCGTGAGCTGCATCCCCGCGGGCCCCAGCTGCACTTCGTAGACCGAGTTGCAGTTCCCACACATGACGACCTTGTCCCGGATGCCGCGGTCCATCGCCAGCAGCCCTCCCTGCCGGAACTGGATGGTCGCCCCGCAACGGAGGCAAGGAGCGGTGAGGCGCATCAGGCTTTCCGCAACCTCCGCGCCTTCCACCGTGCCGACCCCACTGGACGGGGACGGCGCCGCAGCCGAGGACTCCGGGATCGGCTCGGCGGGCCCCCGTCCCGGGACGGCCGCGCCCGTCCCGACGCGCATCCGGCAAACGCCGAAGGACTTCCTCTCGACGGTCGGCCGGGTCGGGGAGAGTCCGAGAGATGCGCCGCCGAAGGAGACGCCATCGACGTGATCGACGCTGTAGGAGATCTCGTCGCGGCTGGACTCGAAGTCGATGCCCTCCCTCTTCATCACGGACAAGCAGGTGGCGACGACATAACTGTCCGGCTGTGTCGGGAGCGGACCCTCGACGATGTGTCCGCCCAGAACGCGGACGTCCGTGCCAAAGGCTTCGGCGTAATGGCGCGTGAGATCGGCCAGGTGCGGTTGGAGATCCGCCAGCAGGGTGGGGTGCTCCGTGGTGTGAAGGAGATACAGGTACAGCACCTCACCGACCCCCCTGGGCGTCGCCCGGATTCTACTTCCCCCGGCGAGGCAGAAGGTCACCAGCGGCGGACCCACGAGGGGTCGGTTCCACCAGGGAGCCGTTGGTGGAGGTGAGGGGATTTGAACCCCTGGCCTCTGCAGTGCGAGTGCAGCGCTCTACCGGGCTGAGCTACACCCCCCAGGACGGACCAGTGTAGCGGGCGGTCCGAAGTGCGCTACTTCCCGGGCGAGGGCAGGCGCAGCTGCAGGTCGCTGAGCACCCATCCGGCGGGCACCTTGCTGCCGTGGCCGATGAACAGGTCGGACACGGGGGTGAGGGTCAGGAACAGCGACTGGCCCTCGGGCACGACGACCGACACACCGGTGAGGTCGAGGCTGAATGCCTCGTCCTGCACGGGCAGGGCGACCCGCATCGGCATGAGGTTGTTCGTGAGCACCATCGCGTCCGCGGGCGAGGTCCCGATCGACAGGCCGAGGAAGGCTCGGGCGTCGACGCCCAGCGCGGTCCGTACCCCCTTCAGGGTGGGCACGCCGCTCACGGTGATCGGACCCTGCGCGACCTCGAGATGCAGCGGCGCGCCGGGGCCGCTGACGGCGACCACGTCGCCCGCCGGTCCCTCGACCGGCACGGTGACGCCCCGTCCGATCGAGTTCATGCGCAGGCAGCGCTCGCCGTCGACGGTCGTGAGGTTGTACCTCCCCGGCATCAGGCCGGCCGTGCTGGAGCGCGCGAAGACCCGCTTGAAGAACTTGATCGTCAGCGCGGTGAAGTCGCCCTTCGGGGAGCAGGCGTCGTCGCCGGCGGCGGTGCCCATCGGGAGCACGTTGGGCAGCACGTGACCGCCGTTGTAGCCGACGAAGTAGCTGTGCTTTCGGGCCTGGGGCGTGAGCGCCTTGTTGAAGATGTCCAGGCCCTGGTTGAGGTTGAAGAGGTTGTCCGAGATCCCCTGCCGGTACATCACCGGCACGTTGATCCGCACCCCGCGCTCGACGAACGCGACCGGGCTGTGCTCGTGGAACACGGAGTCGATGTCCGGAACGCCCGGCACCGGCTCGCCCAGGACGGTCCCGTCGGGCCACTGGCCGGTGGTCGCGCCCCACGCGAAGGCCTCGTGGATCCACGTGGGCACGTTCGCCGCGCCGACCGCGTACAGCGCCACGTTCCACACCGTCCGGGTGACCTTGTTCGGCGCGAGGCTGTGGGGAAGGTCGTACCAGGTGATCTCGGGCGCGAGCGCGTTGAACCGCGTCCGCCCGGTCTCGGCCGTCTCGTCGAGGGCCGTGATCGTCTGGTAGCCGCCGCCGTAGCTGCCGCCGATCGCTCCGAGGACGGGGTCGTTCGGGATCGCCCGTCCGCGGCGGTCGAGGTCGTGCGCCACCCAGTTGAGCTTCGCGACGTAGTCGATGACCGCGGAGATGTCCTCGGCCTCGAGGTCGGGGTCCTGCACGTTGGCCTCGCCACCGCTCTCGCCGTGGCCGCGCTGGTCGATGCTGACGACGCCCATCCCGGCGGCCATGAACTCGCCGAAGCCGCTCGTCGAGCGGCTGCCGGCCCACCCGTGCGAGTGGAGGACGACCGGCGCGCGGCGCGCGGGGCTGGCCTTGGCCGGCTTGAACACCGTGATCGCGATGACCGTCCCGTCGTTCGGGTTCGTGACGGTGGCGTGCTCGATCGTCGGCTCGGCGGCCGACGCGGCTCCGGTGGGAAGGGCGACGGCGGAGATGACGAGCAGGAACGCGAGGGTGGTCTTGAGCGTGCGCAAGGACGGGCCTCCAGACGGGCGGACGTTGGGCTCGATCAGCTTACTTCGGCGCGCCGGGCCGCATTCCCTGTTCAAGCTTGCCCGCCCGGGTCATGCGGTGGCGCACGAAGTGGTACCCCCACTCGGGGACGTCCAGCGCGGACAGGATCGTCGTGAGGTCGCCGTGGTGGGCGACCTCGTGGAGCAGGACGTGCATGAGGATGTCGCCGGTGGTGGTCGTGAAGTCGCGGTCGGGCAGGTGGACGGGCTCCTCCCAGCGGGGGATCCAACCGCGGAAACGGGCCCGGACCTCGGCGCCCCTGGCGAGGATCGACTCGAGGTCCGCGAAGCGCTCCGGCGCGTACTCGGGCTCCAGATCCAGATCCCGGTTGCCCTCGATGTCGACCTGCTGCCAGTCGTCCTCCACCAGCACGACGTGGACGACCGTGTCGCGCAGCGAGCCGTGGCCGACGGGCGCGGGACCGGCCGTGATGGGACGGGCCCACTGCTCCGAGGTGACGCCGGCGCACGCCTCGGCTAACCGCACCCGCCAACCCTCGGTGTAGTCGGCGAGCTCGGTGAGCGCCTTCTCCATATGCCGGTCAGCTAGCGGAGGTCCTGAGGGCGGACACGAGCCGGTCAAGCGGTACTCGGCCGAACAGGTCGAGGCCGATTCGTCCGCCTGGGCCGTCCAGCACGAGCCGGCCAGACTGGCCGAACCAACCGGGATGCCAACTAACGAACCGGAGCCCTGACCTGGGATAGGCCCCCACCAACCTGTCGCCGGGCCGCCCTGACATCCTGGCTCGGAGCAGGAGCAGACGCCGGTCGGTGACAACCGCGTGCACCGGCTTCCCCATGACGTACTGCCAGAGGGCGTACGACCCGCCCATCGCGAGCCCTGGAAGGAGGACGTACCACAACGTGCGTGGACCTCCGTTCAGCTCTCTCACGACCGTGGATAGGAATACGATCGCCACGCCCGGCAGGAACGCGATCCATTTGGGCGGCCCCATCACTCCGCCCGCGACTGCCTGAATCTTCTCTCCAGACTCGAGGTGCGGCTCGGCGGCGGAATCGACCCGACCACGCCAGACGTCCTCGCGACTCAACGGCCCTCCCGTTCGCCGCGCTCGAGCGCGTCGTGGAGGTCGCGCTGGACGAGGGACATCGTGAGGTCGCCGCGGGTCTTTTCCAGAAGGCTTCGCGTGACGTCGGTCGATCGCCGCAGGTTGCCGGTGATCGCGTCGGGATAGTCCACCGAGGCGAGCAGGTAGAAGATCTCCTCCATCGCCTCGAGCAGGCGCTCGCTCTCGGCGACCTCACCCCGGCGGAGACGGTCGAGGATCGCCCGGCGGGCCTCGCCGGCCGCCTCCGCCATCCCGTTCAGGTACGGGGCCAGCCCCACCCGGAGCTCGTCCGGCCCGGGGAGGTCGTCGCCCGCCAGGAGCGCCGCGGTCAGGCGCGCTTCCGCGTACTCCTTCTCCGCGTCCTGCAGGTAGCCGCCGTAGCGGATCGAGGGCTGCTCGGCCGTGGCCTCGGTCCCCCGGTCCAGCGCGGCGCGGGCTTCGTCCATCAGGCGCTCGGCCTCCTCGGCCTCACCTCGGTGGGTGGCGCGGATCGAGTTGGCGGAGGAGCGGATGGCCTGGCGGGACGACGCGAGCGCGACCTCGCGGGCGGCCATGACCGCGTCGAAGCGGCGCTGGAAGTCCGCGCCGAGAAACGAGAGGTCCACGAGGGGATTGTTCCAGAGGTGCTGCCCGGGTTACCGGGCGGCGTAGACGCGGACGTTCGCGGGGAGCTCGAACACCGGCTCGCCGAGGGCCCGGCGGGCGGCGGCCTCGCGGCGGCGCTGCAGGATGCGGAGCTCGTTCTCGAGGATCTCGGGCTCCTCGTACATCGGGACGGCCTGGCGGGGGGCGCGGGCCAGGTCGGCCTCGAATTGCGCCTTCAGCTTCAGGAGGAGGCCCACGTAGGCCAGGAGGGCCGCTCCGAGGACGGCGGTCCCGATCCAGAACAGGCGCAGCGGCGGGAACAGCCCGATGAGGGCGGTGATCCCGATCGCCTCGATCATCACCATGAACACCGCGCGGCGCCGGTCGCGGCCGCGAACGTGCGCCCGGGCGTTGGGACCCAGGAATCGCTCGTCCTTGCTGGGTACGAGGACCCAGCGGCCGGGGTGCTGTTCGGTATCCGCAAGCATCTGCAAGCCTCGTTCGAAGTCCCGGACGCTGTCGCGGGGGGAGGCTCCTCGACCAGCGGGCACAAGGAGCAGGGCTATCCAGATGATGCCCAGTCCGGCAAGAAAAAGCCAGTCCAACGGCCTCTCCCCCGACGATCGTGTCCCCGGTCCGACCGCTACATATAGACTCTGCCGGACGCTAGCACCCAAGATGTGGTGGTTCAAACATCCTCGAAACATTTTCCGACGGGGTGTGAACGCGCCGGGGGGCGGAGGTCAGCGCTCCAGGGGGCGGAACACCATGACCTGCACGCTCTCGCCCTGACGCCTGCGGGGGCGCCCGGCCGGGACGAGGGCCAGACCGTTCGAACCGGCCATAGCGGCCAGGCGGGTCGAGGCTCGCTCGGACATCCCGGCGGCCCGCCACCGGCCGTCCTCCATCCACACCCGGACCCGCGCGTAGCGCGCCCGGTCGGGGAGCCCGGCCAGGTCGGTGGCCAGCTCGGCCCGGACCTCGGGGCGGTAGAGATCGCGGCGGCCCATGAGCTTGAGGATGGCGGGGCGCACGAACAGCTCGAACGTCGTGAACACGTCCGGGACGTCCCCGGGGATCCCGAAGAACGGCTTGCCCTCGAACGACCCGTACGCGAGCGGCCGCGTGTCCAGCCCGGCCTCGAGCGGATGGACGTCGCCGCGCTTGAACACCGCCATCCGCAGGGTGTCCATGTTGCCCGCCGCCCGGCCCGAGACGATGTAGCAGTCCGCCGTCACCAGGTGGTTCAGGAGCTCCTCGCGGAGCGCGTCCACGTCGTCCGCCACGATCCCGCCCATCGAGGGGATCGCGCCCAGCTCGCGGAGGGCCGCGAACAGGGTGAGGCTCGTCGCGTCGCGGGTCTGGCCCATCGCCGCCGGCCGGCCGGGCTCGACCAGTCCGTTCCCGCTCGCCAGGACCACCACACGGGGCCGCGGGTAGACGAGCGCCCCCATGCGGCCGGTCGCGGCGAGCAGAGCGAGCTCCGGGGGCCCGAGCTTGCGGCCGGCCGGGATGACGGTCTGGCCGGCCCGCATGTCCTCGCCGGCCTGCCGCACGTTGGTCCCCGCGGGCACCGAGTGGAGGATCCGCACGGACTCTCCCTCGACGACGCAGTCCTCCAGCCGGACCACGCAGTCCGAACCCGCCGGCAGCACCGCCCCGGCGCCGACCCGGACCGCCTCCCCCCACCCGACCGTGCCCTCGGGAGGCCGGCCCGGCAGGGCCCGCCCGACGATCGTGAGGGTGGCGGGAAGCCCGCCGGAGACCGCGAAGATGTCCGAGGCCCGCACGGCGAACCCGTCGACACCCGCCAGGGAGAACTCGGGCACGTCCGTCTCGGACTGCACCTCGGCCGCGATCACGCAGCCGCTCGCCTCCTGCAGTCCGAGCTCGATGGGGGCCATCTCCCCCAGGGCGGCCAGCAACGCGTCGCGGGCCTCGACGGGCGAGAGCGGGCGCGCGGCGGCGGCGGAGTTCACGAGACCCAATGGTATCGGCGCTCGCGGGCGAAGCCGGGGAGGTCCGCCTGAACCCGGGGAGGTTCGCCTACAGGAGGCGCTCGCGCTGGACCAGGTCGGCCAGGAACGTCTTGAACTCGGGCCCGAGGTCCTCGCGCGCGATCGCGAGCTCCACCGTCGCCCGCAGGTAGTCGATCTTCTTGCCGATGTCGTAGCGCTTGCCCTCGAACACGAAGGCGTACACCGCCTGCTCCTGGGCGAGCAGGTTGATCGCGTCGGTCAGCTGCACCTCACCGCCGGTGTCCGGGGTCACCGCGCGGATCGCGTCGAAGATCTCGGGGGTCAGGATGTACCGGCCGATCGCGGCGAGGTTCGACGGCGCATCCGCGGCCTCCGGCTTCTCCACGATGTTCACCACCCGGGCGAGCCCGTCCTCGACGAACTCGGGGTTCACCGAGCCGTACAGGGAGATCTCGCTGCGCGGGACCTCCTTCACCGCGATCACGCTGCGCCCGTACCGCTCGTAGAGGTGGATCATCGCCTCGAGGAGCGGGGTCGACGTCTCGATGATGTCGTCGCCGAGCAGGACGGCGAACGGCTCGTTGGCGACGTGGGGCTCGGCCACCGCCACCGCCGCTCCGAGGCCGAGGGGATCGCGCTGGCGGATGTAGTGGATCGAGGCCATCTCGTTCACGGCGCGGACCTGCTTCAGGAGGTCGTGCTTGCCCTTCGACTCCAGGTGGTACTCGAGCTCGAACGATCGGTCGAAGTGGTCCTCGATCGTGCGCTTGCCCCGTCCCGTGATGATCAGGATGTCGGAGATGCCGGCACGCACCGCGTCCTCGACGACGTACTGGATGGCCGGCTTGTCGACGAGCGGGAGCATCTCCTTGGGCTGGGACTTGGTCGCCGGGAGGAAGCGCGTCCCCAGCCCCGCGGCGGGGATCACGGCCTTCTTGACGTTCATCCCTCGCATCGTTCGGCCCTTCGAGTCGGCCGGCGTCAGCCCCCTCGCGAAGACGGGGAAGCGCATG
>JBBDTT010000192.1:0-18937 GCA_040904285.1 Actinomycetota bacterium | reverse complement strand
GAGGCGATCGGCGAGTGGCTGCTGGGCATTATCGCGCGAAGCCAGCAGCGCCACGACGACGCGCGAGCACACCTGGAGGCCTGCCGCGCACTGTCGACCGACCCACGGCTCCCCCACACGCTGGGTCGATCGTTGCTCGGCCTCGCGGAGCTGGCGAGGGAGAACGAGGATGTCGCAGAGGCCTGGGAGCTGGCCCATGACAGCCTGGAGGTCCTGGACGACTACGGCGAGCGGGTCGGGGCCGCTGCGGCGCTGGAGGCGATCGCCGACGTGGCCCAAGCCTTCGGCGAGCCCGAGCGGGCGCTGCGCCTGCTCGCAGCGTCACAACGGTTCCACACCGATACGGGTATCGCCCGCTTCCCCGTCCAGGCCGACCGCTTCGAACGTGCCTGCAACACCGCACAGGGCGAACTGGACTCCGCCGACGCAACCGAATGCTGGAACGCAGGGAGCCAGCTGGCGCTGGCCGAAGCGATCGCCTATGCCCGCCGCGGCCGGGGCGAGCGTCACCGCCCGCAGATCGGCTGGGCCTCACTGACTCCCGTCGAACGCGACGTGGTGCGGCTGGTCGCCGAAGGCCACACCAACGCCGCGATCGGTCAACGCCTGTTCATCTCCGTCAACACGGTCAAGAAGCACCTGTCCCACGTCTACGCCAAGGTGGATGTCGGCGGACGCGCAGATCTCGCCGCACAGGTTGCCCGCCGCGACCTGTAATACCCACCCCAGCCGCCGAAGCATTACCCGGTCGGGTGATGTTCTCCGACGTCTTCCGAGTCATCGTTGCGGGCATCACCGCACGAGACCCAGGAGGGAACCCATGAGCAACCAACGCACCCACTACGTGACCACCACCGACGGCGTCACCATCGGTGGGACCGTGCACGGCCAGGGGCGCCCGCTCGTGTTCCTGCAAGGGGCCATTGGCGATGGCGACATCGATTGGCAAGCTGTGGTGGGGCACCTGGCCAGCCGGTTCACCTGCCATCTGCCGAGCATGCGGGGCCGTGGCCTGAGCGGCGACCACCCCGACCTCAGCTTCGGTCGCCTCGTTGACGACTTCCTCGCCTACGTCGACAGCATCGGGGAACCAACCGGACTGGTGGGTTGGTCCGCCCCGTTTGCACTTGTCGCGGCGGCGCAGTCCGACGCCGTGGACGCCGTGGCCTACTTCGAGTCTTCGATGCTGAGCCTGATGGACGAGCAGGAGCAGGCGGCTGTCGGAGACATCCTCGCCCGCACGGGCGGGCTCGCTGCCGAAGGCAGGTTGGCGGATGCGGCTCGCGCGTTCGCTGCTTTCCCCTTCAACGACGAAGAGATCGCCCTGCTTGAGGACGCCGGCTACCTCGAGGCCGCAGGGCGCTACGTCCCGAACCTGCTCAATCACCTCCAGCAAGTGATGGAGCAGGGAGACCCCATCGCTGATCCGGCCCTGCTCGGCGCGATCTCCGTTCCGGTGCTGGTGCTCTACGGATCGGACACCAAGCGGCTCTTCGCCGCCAGCGCCCGGGCTGTGACCGACCGCGTTCCCAACGCCCGTAGGCAAGAGATTCCCGGCGCCGGGCACGCGGGCCCGCTGACTCATCCCGAAGCGATCGCAGAGGCACTTACCGAGTTCTTCTCGCCAACGCTGCAACCGGCCTGACCCGCCGATCGGCACCAGCATGGACCTGTACCCGATCGACGGTGCGGTTCACCTCGAACCTGAACCGGTCGACGACGTCGTCTACCGATGATCCTCGTCGACACGTCGTACAGGGAACATGCACAAGGAGTAGCACGATGACCCAGAGCCAGCGACACCTCGCGCGTGAAGCCAAGTCACGGATCAGTCCTCCCGCGGACCTGTGCCCGCCGATAACGCTCCCGGGACCAAGCGCGCAGTCAAGAGCATCCCTGGGCACGGATTTGGGCACGGACGGCCCGGGACGGGACAGGCATGGCCGGTAGATACAGGGCCGCAGAATTCGAAGGCGTGCTCAGATAGGGTCGCACAGGAGGGGACGGGCCCTGTCAGGACGCACCTGGCACACCTTCAAAACCGGTGAAGAGCTTAGCCGTGCTTGGCGGGTTCGATTCCCGTCCGCCTCCGCTTCGGTAGGCTCGCGCGCGTGGAACAGCGCGTCAGCCTAGTCACCCTCGGCGTCGCCGACTACGCGCGGGCGAAGGCATTCTACGAGGCACTGGGCTGGTCGGTCGCGCTCGACGTCGAGGAGACCGCGTTCTTCCCGGCCGGCGGCGTGGTCTTGACGCTGTGGGCGAGGGAGAAGCTCGCGGAGGACAGCGGGGTGTCCGACGACGGCTCGAGGTGGGGCGGGATCACGCTCGCCCACAACGTCCGGTCACGCGAGGAGGTACACGAGGTGATCGAGCAGGCCCGGGTCGCCGGCGCCGAGGTGACGCGCGAGCCCGCTGAGACGTTCTACGGCGGCTTCGCCGGGGTGTTCCGGGACCTCGACGGCCACGCATGGGAGATCGCCCACAACCCGGGCTTCGGCCTCGACGAGCGGGGCGTCGTCGTCCTCCCCGAGGCCTAACCGCCGCGGCTCGCGCGGACCGTCTCGATCGTGTCCGCGTCCTCCGGGCCCTTGTCGTGGCGGTACCCCTTGATCCGGGCGAACCGCAGGGCCATGCCGCTCGGATAACGGGTGCTTCGCTGCACGCCGTCGAAGGCGACCTCGACGACCAGCTGCGGCCGGACGTGGACGGTGATGCCGTCGCGGTGGGTCTCCAGGCCCAGCAGGTGCTCCGTCTGCCAGGCGAGCATCTCGTCGGTCATCCCCTTGAACGTCTTGCCGAGCATGGCGAACCCGCCCGGGGACTCCCGATGGCGCGCCCCCAGGTGGAGGTTGCTGAGCCGTCCCTGCCGGCGGCCGTGTCCCCACTCGGCGGCGAGGACTACCAGGTCGAGCGTCTTCGCCGGCTTGACCTTCAGCCAGCCGGCCCCCCGCCGGCCGGCCTCGTACGGGCTCTGCAGAGACTTGACCATCACGCCCTCGTGCCCCGCCGCGAGGGCGTCGTCCAGCACGGCCTGGGCCTGTTCGGCCTCGTTGCAGACGACGCGGGGGACGCGGAGCTCCCGGGGGACGACGCGGTCGAGGGCCTCGTGTCGCTCACGCACCGGACGGTCGATCAGGTCCTCGCCGTCGAGATGCAGGCAGTCGAAGTACGCGGCGGACAGCGGCGTGCGAGCCCGGTGCGTCTCGACACGGGTGCGCGAGCCGAACCGGCTCATCGACTCCTGGAACGCGCGGGGACGGCCGCCGTCCAGGAGCGCGATGGCCTCGCCGTCCAGGATGACGGACCGGCACCGCAGGGCCAGGACCTCACGGACGAGCTCGGGGAGACGGCCGGTCACGTCGGCGAGGTTGCGCGTGTAGGCGCGGACCTCGTCGCCCAGGCGGTGGACCTGGACGCGCACCCCGTCGAGCTTCCACTCAACGGACGCCGGGGCCAGGCGCTCAACCGCGTCGGCCAGCGAGTCCGCGGTCTTCGCGAGCATCGGCTGGATCGGCCGGAGGAGCTCCAGGCCGTAGGCGCCGAGACGGCCGGCGCCGGACTCGAGGGCCGCCCGGGCGACGGGCCCCAGCTCGCCCGCCAGCATCCGGGCCCGCCGGACCGTCGGCGCCGGTACCCCCGAGGCGCGGGCCACCGCCTCGATCATCACGCCCTCCAGCGCGCCCTGGCGGAGCTCGCCCGACAGCAGCCCGAGCAGGAACCGCCGCTCCTCGTCGGTGGCTCGCCCGAACAGGTCGTGGATCATCTCCCGCCGCTTCGCGACCGACCCGGGACCGGTCGTCGACTGGATGCGCCGTAGGATGGCGTCCACCTTGGCGACGGTCAGCGCCGGCGGACCGGCGGCGGGCGGGGGCAGGTCGCGCAGCGCCGCCCACCCCACGCCGATCTTCCCCTGGGGCAGGAATCCCGACAGGTACGCGACCGCCGTCTCCGCGTCGTCGGGCCGGATCCGTGACAGCAGGGCGGCGAGCAGCCGGATCTTCTCCAGCCGCGCGGACGCGCCCGCCACCGCGGTCCACGACCCCGCGAGGTCGCCCAGCGTCGCCCGCGCCCGGCTCATGATGTCGAATGCTGCCCCATCGCGATCGTTGTCCGCAGACCCCCGAGGCTGCGGCCCCTATCCTTGGCGCGTGAAAGAGGTCACGTGCCTGTGCGGGTATCAGGCTCGCGGAACCGAGGACGAGGTCATCCGCCAGGTCCAGGACCACGGCGAGCAGGCCCACGGCCGGAGGCCCGGCCGGGAGGAGCTGCTGGCCATCATGGTCGACGTCGATGCCGGAACCGTCTGAGCCCGAGCCGGTCGTCGAGTTCGACCCGCCGGCGGCGAGCGTCGCCTGGTCCCCCGAGTTCGTCGCCCAGACCCTCGAGGTCCTGTTCGTGTGCCTGGGGCCCGAGGGGGTGCGGTCGCTCCGCCCGGTGCACGCCGACAGCCTGCGCCTGGGCTGGCCGCCGGCCGCCAAGCCCGGCGAGCTCGTGGTCGAGGCCGCGGCCCGGTACGGGCTCCGGGCCCTCCTCGTGCACTCGACGTCGTGGCGGCACGAGGAGTCGCGCGTCGTGATCACGTACCTCGCCGTCGTCGAGCCGCCCGATGAGCTCAGCCCCCACCTGGCGGACGAACCCGACGGGCGGAGCGACCTGGCTCGCGGGGACGCCTTCGGTCCGCCGCCGGAGATCCGGGTACCACACGTCCTCGAGCACGCCCTGCGGCATCTCGCTTGGCTCGTGAAGGACGACGCCGTGGTCCGAGACACGCTCGGCGACACCTGGGGAGCCTCCCTGGAGCGCTACGTGCCCGAGCCGTTCCGCCCGCTCGACTCTGCCCGGTAGACTGGCCCGCAGATGGTCGAGTCCGCTACCAACGGGCGCCTGGTCGAGGTCGACGGGGTCGAAAAGCGCTTCGGCTCGAACATCGTCCTCCAGGACGTCGACCTCACCGTCGAACGCGGCGAAGTCATCGTGATCGCCGGACCCTCGGGCTCGGGCAAGTCCACGCTCCTTCGATGCATCAACGGGCTGGAGAGCGTGGACTCGGGAGACATCCGCTTCGAGGGCCGGTCCGTCACGTCGGCCGGGAAGCAGATCCACCAGCTGCGGGCGGACATCGGCATGGTGTTCCAGTCCTTCAACCTCTTCCCGCATCGATCGGTGACCGACAACATCACGCTCGGACCGATCGAGGTACGGGGCCTTTCCCGCGAGGCGGCGCGTGACCGCGCTCGCGCCCTGCTGGAGCGGGTCGGAATCCCGGAGAAGGCCGGCGCGTATCCGGCGGACCTCTCCGGCGGGCAGCAGCAGCGAGTCGCGATCGCCCGGGCGCTGGCCATGGAGCCGAAGCTCATGCTGTTCGACGAGCCCACCTCGGCGCTCGACCCGGAGATGATCCGGGAGGTCCTCGACGTGATGCGTGACCTCGCGCGAGACGGCATGACGATGCTGGTGGTGACCCACGAGATGGGCTTCGCCCGCGAGGTGGGCGATCGCCTGGTCTTCATCGACGACGGGCGGATCGTGGAGGACGCGCCCCCGCGAGAGTTCTTCGAGGGCGCGAAGAGCGAGCGCGCCCGTGAGTTCGTGGACAAGATCATCCACCACTGAAGCGCGGACACGCGGTACAGGTGCGCCCCGCGAGCCGGCCGCAGGAGGCCGGAGAGGGAGGGTTCGATGCGAAGGATGCGAAGTGGGATGGTGGCGCTGCTCGCGACGGTCGTCCTGGTGGGCGCGGCGTGCGGGGACGACGGAGACGGCGGCGACCCGAGCCCGGGCAGCGACCTGCAGCAGTATCCCCCGGGCACCACGATGGCGGAGCTGCAGGAGGCGGGCGAGATCGTCATCGGAGTCAAGTTCGACGTCCCGCCCTTCGGGTTCCTGAACCCGCAGACCGACGAGGTCGAGGGCTTCGACGTCGACCTGGGCAAGTACATCGCCTCGCAGCTCGGGATCGAAGCGCGGTTCGAGGAGGCCATCTCGGACAACCGGATCCCGTTCCTGAAGGACGGCACGGTGGACATCATCCTGTCGACGATGACGATCACGACCGACCGGGACGCGGAGATCGACTTCTCCGAGCCGTACTACATCGCGGAGGGCCGGGTGCTGGTGCCCGAGGACTCCGATATCACGGGTGTGGACGACCTTGCCGGGAAGACGGTGTGTACCGCGCTGGGGTCCACGTACGAGGAGAACCTGAAGGAGAACGCGCCGGAGGCCGAGCTCCGGCTGGTGGACACCTACTCCGAGTGCCTGACGCTCGTGCAGCGCGGCGCGGTGGACGCGGTCTCGACCGACGACGTGATCCTGACCGGGATGATCATCCAGGACGACACGCTGAAGCTGGTCGGCGAGGGATACACCACCGAGCCGTACGGCGCCGGCATCGCGGAGGACGACACGGAGTTCCAGGAGTTCGTCAGCGGCGTCATCGCCGATGTCAAGTCGAACGGACGGTGGGAGACGCTCTACGAGGAGTGGATCGGGCAGTACACCGGCGAGCCGGGCGAGGTCCCGACCATGACGCTCGAGGAGGCCCTGGAGCTTCGTCCGTGCGTCGAGACCTGCTGAGGCGTCCGGCCGAAGAGCGGGAAGCCGGACGGTGAGCGATCTCTGGGAGGTGCTGGTCCGGCACTTCCCGGAGTTCCGCTCGGGCTTCCTGGTCACGCTCGAGCTGGTCGCGATCTCCCTGGTGATCGCGCTGGGCGTCGGAACGGTCGTGGGGGCCCTCCGAGCCGCACCGAGCCGATGGGGCCGGTGGCTCGGGGGCCTCTACGTCGAGCTCTTCCGCAACACGCCACTCCTGGTCCTGCTGTACATCGCGTACCTGGGCCTGCTCGACGAGGGCATCAACGTCAGCCCTCTGGCGGCGGGCACGGCGAGCCTTGGCCTCTACACCGCCGCGTACGTGGCGGAGACGATCCGTTCGGGAGTGTTCTCGGTGAGCCGGGGGCAGATCGAGGCATCCCTCTCGATGGGCATGACCCACCGGCAGACGCTGCGGCACGTCGTGATCCCCCAGGCGATCCGGACCGTGATCCCACCCCTGGGCAGCCTGGTCATCGCCATGATCAAGAACTCCGCGATCATCGGGGTCGCCCTCGGCCTCGCGGACGACCTCCTGAAGGAGGCCCGCCAGATCAACGCGCGCACCTTCCAGACGAACGAGGTGTTCTTCTGGGCGGCGGTCGGCTACCTGATGCTCACGGTCACGGCCACGTTCGCGGTCCGATACCTGGAACGACATCTGGCGGTCCGGCGGTGACGCCCCCGTGAGCCTGTTCGACCCGGACAACTGGCGCTGGCTGTTCGCGGGCAACAATCTGCCGTTTCTGGTCAGGGGGTTCTGGATCAACGTCCAGATCGCCGCGGTCGCCATGATCCTGTCGCTGGCCCTCGGGCTCGCCCTGGCCCTGCTGCGGGTGTCCACGGGGCGCCTGCGCCGAGCCGCCGCCGGCGTGTGGATCGACGTGTGGCGGAACCTCCCGCTGATCCTCGTCCTGCTGTACCTGGCGCTGGCCATGCCGCCCGCGTGGCGGGACGCCTACCGCCGGGCGGTCCCGGCGTGGCTCCCCTCGGCGTTCGAGTCGCAGTTCTTCCTGGCGGCGATCCTCGGCCTCACGCTGTACAACTCGGCCGTCCTCGCCGAGATCATGCGGGCGGGCATCCAGTCGCTCGAGCGTGGACAGGGGGAGGCCGCGTCGGCCCTCGGGCTCAGGCGGTGGCAGGCGATGCGACTGGTCATCCTCCCCCAGGGGCTACGCCGGATGGTGCCGGCAACGGTGTCGCAGCTCATCACCCTCATGAAAGACACCACGCTGGTCAGCATCCTCGCGATCCAGGAGGTCATGCGCCACGGCCGGATCGTGACGAACACCAGCGGGAGCCCGTTCGTCGGGACTGGCGTCGACGCCCCCCTCTTGCAGGTGTTCCTGGTCATCGGGGTCATGTTCTTCACGGTGAACCTGCTCCTGTCCCGCCTCTCCAGGCGCCTGGAGATCCGGGAACGGCGGCGCACGGGGATCGAGGTCGAGCGGGTGACCGGCGTGGAGGACCAGCTCGTGACGGAGGTCGCGGCCCGCTGATCGCGCCACTCCCGGGATCCGCCGGAGAATGGGGACCATGACCGCCCCGATGACCTCCGACCGCGTGATCCGGACCTACCTCGCGATCGGCGCCCTGTTCACGGTCTCGGCCTCGTTGATCTGGGGGATCAACACCCTGTTCCTGCTCGACGCGGGCCTCACGATCTTCGAGGTCTTCGTGGCCAACGCGGCGTTCACCCTGGCGATGGCCGTGTTCGAGGTCCCCACGGGCGTGGTCGCCGACACGCGCGGGCGCCGGGCGTCGTTCCTGTTGTCCGCGCTGACCCTCGCGATCGGCACGGTGGCCTACGTCGCGGTCGAGGCGATCCACGGAGGCCTCTTGCTGTACTGCCTCGCGGGCGTCGTCCTCGGGCTCGGCTACACCTTCTACACCGGGGCCGTGGAGGCGTGGCTGGTCGACGCGCTGAAGGCCACCGGCCACACCCGGCCCCTGGATCGCGTCTTCGCGAAGTCCGCGATCGTCACGAGCGTGGCCATGATCGTCGGGACCGTCGGCGGCGGCCTGCTCGGCCAGGCCGACCTGTCGCTCCCCTACGTGGTTCGGGCCGGGCTGCTGCTCATGGCCTTCGGGGTCGGGTTCCGCACGATGCACGACCTCGGGTTCACGGCGCGGACCATGCGGCTCAAGGGCATCGTCGGCGAGATGCGCAAGGTCGCCCGCGTGGGACTCACGTTCGGCGTCCGGAGCCCGTCGGTGCGCCTGCTGCTGATGCACTCGTTCATCACGTTCGGGTTCTTCTCGTGGGCCTGGTACGCGTGGCAGCCCTACTTCCTGGAGCTGTACGGGGAGGACGCGGTGTGGCTGTCCGGGGTTATCGCGGCGCTGTTCGCGCTGGCGGGGATCGCCGGCAACGTGATGGTCGGCAGGCTCGCGAAGCCCGGCCGGCGGCGGACGACGGTCCTGATCTCCGCCTCGGCGGTGACCGCCGCGAGCATGATCGCCACCGGCGCGATCCGATCGTTCTGGATCACGGTCCCGATCTTCCTGGTGGGCGCCGTGGCCGGTGGGCTCGTGCAGCCGGTCCGCCAGACCTATCTGCACGCGGTGATCCCGACCTCGGAGCGGGCGACGCTGGTCTCGTTCGACTCGCTCGTGGGCAGCGTCGGGAGCGTCGGCGGCCAGACGGGGCTGGGCTACCTGTCGCAGGAGCGATCGATCCCGGCCGGGTTCGTGGTCGGGGGGCTGGTGACCACGCTCGTGCTGCCGATCCTCGGGCGCCTCCGCGCGCTCGGCGAGCCCGCGGACCGGATCGAGGCGGACGCGCCCGAGACCCAGCCCATGCCGGTGTCGTGACCCCCTTAGCCGAACAGCAGCCGCGCGAACCCCCGAAGCCCGCGGCCGCGGATCGGGCGGCGGGCCCTGGTACGACCGGGTATCGGGCTCGCCGCGAGGATCAGCGCCTCTCCCGCACGGGGGTGCAGGAGCGCGCTGCGTTCGAACCTGATGAGGGAGGCGTCCCGTCGATCCGCCTCCCGCGACCGGCCCACGGGGGTGGCATGGACGATGCGATCGCGATCCTCTGCCGTCTGGGCCATGACCCCGCCCCCCTTCGCGGGCGCCTCCGACTGAATGAGGTTCGTTCAATCTGAATGAATCTCATTCAGATGTCAAATCGCCCCGCTCGCGCTCGCGTCGCCGAGCAGGGCTATGCTGAACCTCGTTCAGTGGAGCCCACGGCGACCGATCGCAGACGGGTGAAGCCGGCCGGAGAGCGCCGCCGGGACATCCTCGACGCCGCCCTCCGGCTGTTCCGCGAGCGCGGGTTCGACGAGACGACCGTGCAGGACATCGCCGAGGGCGCCGGGGTCGCGGCCGGGACGCTCTACCTGCACTTCCGTTCCAAGGAGCACCTCCTGCAGGCCATCCACGAGGAGTTCGAGCGGGGGCTCGAGGAGCGGTTCGGCCAGGTGGGACTCGAGGTCCTGGCCCGCAAGCAGCGCGGCGAGCCGGTCGACACCCGGTGGGTGTGCGACGCGATGTGGGACGCGGCCTTCGCCTACAACGTCGAGCAGCGCGCGCTCCTGGAGGTCACGTGCCGCTACATCCCGCGGCTCGAGGCCGAGCAGGCCCGCCAGCTGGACGCCGCCCACTCCGGGTTCCTGACCGAGCTCCTGCGGCGGGGAACCGAGCTCGGGTTCATCCACGCCGAGGATCCGGAGTCGACGGGCTACCTGCTCGCCGCGGTCAACGTCTCGGTGGCACGGGCCGTGGCGTTCGGCGATCCCGGGCTCGACCGCCTGGTGGCGCAGGCGAAGGAGATCTACTACCGGGCCCTGGCCCCCCCGGCGGAGACGAGCTAGGCGCGCCAGGCGGGGCCGGGCGGGGTCCTGCCGCGAAGCAGGTGCGCCGCGATGAAGTTGCGCTGAACCTCCACGGTCCCGGCTCCGATGAGGAGCCCGCGCACGTCGCGGTAGATCCGTTCGACGGGGTACTCGCGGCTGTAGCCGTAGCCGCCGAAGATCTGGATGGCCTCGTCGCACACGTCTCGCGCGGCCAGGTTGCACGCCGCCTTGGCCAGCGCCGTCTCGAGGGGCGGCGGCGTGCCGTGGGGACCGGCCCGGCCGACGGCCCGGTACAGGAGCAGGCGGGCGCCCTCCAGCCGGATCGCCATGTCCGCGATCTTCCACTGCAGGCCCTGGAGCTCGGACAGGAGCTTGCCGCCGACGCTCCGCTCGTTCATGTACCGGATGGCGTGCTCGAGTGCGCCCTGCGCCGCCCCCACGCACATCGAGGCGTTGCCGCACCGTTCGTGGTTCAGGTGGGAGATCAGCGATCGGAAGCTGGAGGCGTCCTCCGCGCCCGGGACCAGCACGTCGTCTGGATCGACGCGGACGTCGTCGAACGCGAGCTCGGCCTCGCTGGTGCCCCGCAGCCCCATCTTCTTGTGGGTGCCGACGACCTTCACGCCGCCGGCCGACAGGTCGACCACCACCGAGCCGATCCCGCGTGAGCCCTCGCTTCCCGGCCACCGGGCCCACACCAGGCAGGCCCCGGCGACGTGCCCGCCGGTGACGTAGTTCTTGTAGCCGGTCAGGCGGAACCCGTCGCCGTCGGGGGTGAGCTGCGTCCGGATGTGCGTCGCGGCCGAGCCGGCGTCGGGCTCGCTGATGCCGACGCTGAACAGGTGCTCGCCGCTCGCGGCCGCCGGCAGCCAGCGGTCCTTCATGCGGTCGTTGCCGAGGTGCTCGATGGCGCGGGGCGCGCCGTTGAAGGTCAGCTGGGTGAGGATCGCCGACGAGACACACGCCCGGGCGAGCTCCTCGAGGACGATCGTCGACTCGACGTCGCCCAGGCCCGCGCCGCCGTACGCCTCACCCGTGGTGACGCCGAACAGTCCGGCCGCCTTCATCGCGTCCCACGAGGCGTGGGGGAACTCCTCGGTCTCGTCCCAGTGGGTGGCGCGGGGTGCGAGCTCGCGGTCTGCGACGTCGCGGGCGAGCTTGCGAAGGGCGGACTGCTCCTCGGTCTCGGTCCCGTCGTACTCCACGACCGAAGTGTATGGGGGGCTCAGGCGCCCTTTCGCAACGCGGGGAGGACCTCGCCGGCCAGGCGCTCCAGGTCGGCGGCGGGATCGGGTCCGGCGGGAATGAAGTTCAGGCCCGTGAACCCCAGCGCCAGGAACCCGCCCAGGCGCTCGATCGCCTGCTCGACCGGTCCCGAGACCAGGGACGGACGGGCCTCGGCCCCGGCGTCGAGGGTGAACTCGAGGTTGTAGACACACCGGATCTCCTCCGGTTGGCGGCCCGCGTCCCGTGCGGCCTCCAGGACCCGGTCGCGAAGCAGCACGACGCGGTCCGGCGGGGCGAACCCGAGCGAGGGGATCCATCCATCGGCCAGGCGACCGGTGACGGCCAGCGCTCGAGGCCCGTACGTGCCCAGCCAGATCGGGATGCGGCGCTTCGGCTTCGGCTCGAGCTCCGCCGCCTCCGTCCCGTACAGCCGGCCCTCGAAGGTGAAGGCCGGCCGGGACCAGAGGCCTCGGAGGATGTGGATCTCCTCCTCGAGCCCGTCGACCTTGTCCCGGGCCGAGGGGACCCGCAGCCCGAACGCGCGGAACTCCACGTCGGAGTAGCCGCCGCCGAGCCCGAGGATCAGCCGGCCCCCGGACAACCGGTCGAGCGTCTCGGCCATCTTCGCGAGGACCGGCGGAGACCGGTACGGCAGGCCGAGGACGCGCGTCGCGACCGAGATCGTCGACGTCGCCGCCGCGGCCCACGAGAGCATCGTCCACGGTTCGAACGACGCCGAGGTGCCGTGGAGGTGATCCGGCGCCGAAACGAAGTCGAACCCGAGCTCCTCCGCTCGCCGGGCCGCCGCCCCCGGGTCGGCTCCCGGCACCGCGGCCGGGGACAGCCCGACGCCGAACCGCAGATCGCTCATGGCTTCCTCCCTCACTCGATGAACGCGGCGGCGATGACCGCCACCCCGAAGGCGGCCAGCAGGGCGGCGAGCGCCCACCGCACCCACCGGCCGGTTCGGGGACCGGCGCGGCGAAGCCCCAGGCCCCCCAGCAGGACGACCAGGGCGTCTCCGGCCGCCGCGCCGACCAGCAGTGCGAACGCCGCGAGGATCGCGCCCGAGGTTCCCCCGAGCTCCGCGACTGACGCCAGCAGGGGCGCCGCCACGGCGCCGAGGAAGATCCACGCCGGGGGGTTCAGCACGATGGCCAGGGCACCGCGGGCGGCCGGGGGCAGGCGCCGGCGCGATCCCCCCGAGGCCGAGGCCTCCTCGAGCATCCGCCGGTCGGCGTCGCGCGCCGAGCGGAATCCGTCCACCGCGAACCACAGCAGGAGCGCGCCGCCCGCGACCTGCAGCACCCGGAGCATCGCTCCCGAGGGTGCCGCCACCGACAGGCCCAGCGCGAGGCTCACCAGGAGGGTGCCGAACGCCGCGCTGGCGCCGGCCATCGCCCGGAGCCCGGGTGCGATCCCGCCCCGCACCGACTCCGACAGCAGCACGGCCTGGACCGGGCCCGGCGCGCTGGCCAGGGCCAGGCCCAGCCCGAGGGCCCCCACGAGCGAGGCCGCGGTCTCCGCGGCGGCTGCCATCGTCCCTCCCCTCTCCAAACTACTTGCGTATGCAAAGACTAGCAGACATTTCCTTGCATACGCAAGTTTCTCCCTGGTACGTTCCTCCGGTGGCGTCCGAGAGGCTCACCGACACCGAGCTCCGCGCGTGGCAGGCCCTCATGCATGCCCACGACCGCGTTACGGAGACGCTCGACGCGGAGCTCCGGGCGGCCCACGATCTTTCCCTGGCCGCCTACGACGTGCTCCTGCGCCTGGCCCGGGCCCCTGAACGCACGCTCCGCATGACCGAGCTGGCCTCGCGGGTGCTGATCTCGCCCAGCGGCCTGACCCGGCGCGTGGACCGGCTGGCCGCCCAGCGCCTCGTTCGCCGGGAGACTGACCCCGGCGACGGCCGGGTCGCGCTGGCGAGGCTCACCGACGAGGGCCTGGCCCGGCTGCGGGCCGCCGCCCGGACGCACCTGCGCGGGATACGCGAGCACTTCACCGGTCGCCTGACCGAGGGGCAGCTGCGCAACGTGTCCGCGGCCCTGGAGTCCGTCGCCGGGCCCCACACCCCGCACTAGCGCTACCGGCCGGTGAACTCCGGGGGGCGCTTCTCCTTGAACGCGGCCATCCCTTCCTTGAGGTCCTCGCTGGTCGTGGCGAGCGACTGGTACGCGCCCTCGAGGTCCAGGCTCGTGGGGAGGTCGGTCTCGAAGCTCCGGTTCAGCAGTGCCTTCGACAGCCCCAGGCTCCGCGTGGGGCCCTCGGCCAGCCTCGCAGCCAGCTCGCCCGCCGTCTTCGCGACCTCCCCGGCGGGGACCGCCTCGTACGCGAGCCCCTCGGCCACGGCCTCGGCGCCGGTACAGCCCTCGCCGAGCAGGACCATGCGCTTCGCCCTGGGCAGGCCGACCAGCCGGGGCAGCAGGTACGCGCCGGCCGCGTCGACGACCAGGCCCCACTTCGCGAACGACCAAAGGAGGCGGGCCTCGTCCGCGATCACCACGAAGTCGCACGCCAGCGCCAGGTGGGCGCCCGGTCCGACCGCGGTCCCGTTCACGGCGGCGACCGTGGGCTTGTCGAGCTCCCACAGCTCGCGGATCAGGGTCTGCACGCCGATCCGGAGGGCCTCTTGGGTCGAGCGGGTGTCGAAGCCGGTGTCGCCGGCCTTGCTCACCGTGGTCTGCCCGAGGTCGGCCCCGGCGCAGAAGGCGTCGCCCGTACCGGTGACCAGCAGGGCCCGCACGGCGGCGTCGCTCCGCGCGTCGCGGACCAGGCGGACGAGCTCGTCGCGCATCTCCGTCGTCAGCGCGTTCTTGGCCTGGGGGCGGTCGAGCGTGATGCGTCCGACCCCGTCGGCGACCGCATAGCGGACGTCGCCCATCTAGTCGAGGTTGACCGTGAGGATGTTCACCACGCTGACGCCGGAGCCCCGCCCGCCCACGTTGTGCTGCAGGACGTTGCCCTTGCGGATCGGGACCTGGCGCGCGTCGGCCTCGCCGCGGAGCTGCCAGTAGCACTCGGCGATCTGCGCGACGCCCGTGGCGCCGATGGGGTGCCCCTTGGCGAGCAGCCCCCCGCTGGTGTTGATCGGGATGCGGCCGTCGAGGGCGGTCTCGCCGTCCGCCGAGGCCTGCCCGCCCTTGCCCTTCTCGACGAAGCCCAGGTCCTCGATGTCCAGGATCTCGGTGATCGTGAAGCAATCGTGGACCTCGGCCATGTCGATGTCGTCGGGTCCCAGGCCGGCCATCGCGTACGCCCGCTTCGCCGCCGCGATCGTCGCCGCAAGCTCGGTGTAGCTCGCCTTCTCGTGCAGGCCGGGGTGGTCCGTCCCGACGCCGAACCCGGCCACGTAGACCGGCCGGTCCGTGTACCGATCGGCGAGCTCGGCGTTGACCAGGATCGCGGCCGCGGCCCCGTCGGTCTGGGGACAGCAGTCGAGGAGGTTGAGGGGGTGGCACACCGGCGGGCTGGACAGGACCTGGTCCATGGTGACCTCGGCCTTGAAGTGTGCGTAGGGACACAGGGTGCCGTTGTGGTGCGCCTTCACGGCCACCGAGGCGAGCTGCTCCCGGGTCGTGCCGAACTCGTGCATGTGCCGGGTGGCGAACGGCGCGAAGAGCGCGGGCGCCACCTCGCCGCGGCCGTAGATCGGGTGGCCCTGCGTCGCACGGGCCAGAAGGGACTCCTCGGTCGTCTTGTCGCGCATCTTCTCGACGCCCAGGACGAGGGCGACGTCGTACACGCCCGAGGCCACCGCCATGGCCCCGACCCGGAAGGCGTCGGAGCCGGAGGGGCAGGCGTTCTCGATGCGCGTGGCCGGCACTCCCACGATCCCGATCGCGCTGGGGACCGTGTTTCCGCCGATCCCCTCCTGGCCCCACAGGGTGCCGCGCTGGGAGGCGATGAACGCGGTCTCGACCGCGGCGGGCTCGAACCCCTTGTCGACGGACTCGACGGCCGCGCGGAACGCTCCGGCCGCCATCTCCTCGTAGCTCTGGTCGAACAGCTCGCCGAACCGGATCATCCCGACGCCGGCGATCGCGACTCGGTTCCACCCCATCTCGCTCAGGTCCCCTTCGCTCTGCGGGCCTTGAAACCGTAGACCGGCGCGCCCCGCTCGACCACGTGGCGGCGCAGGACCAGCTCGACGCGCTCGCCGATCTGGAGGTTCTCGGCGCCGCCGGTGACCTGGAGCATCAGCCGGGAACCGTCGTCGAGGTCGAGGATCGCGATCGGGAGCGGGGCGATGAACGGCGGCGGCATCGCGTGGTTCACGAAGAACGTGTGCACCCCGCCCCCGCGGGCGAGGGGGACGACCTCGAGCTTGCCGCCCCCGCAGCTGAGGCACGACGGGTGCGTGTCGGGGGGCGTGGCGATCGTGCCGCAGTCGACGCACCGCGCGCCCTTCAGCGACAGGAGCTCGTCGCCCCCGCGCACGAACTGCGCGCTCCCCGGGGGGACGCCCATCGGCACGGGCTCGCCGGCCGGCCGCAGGAGCCCTCGGGTGCGCAAGGCGGTCGTGTACGGGACCTCGCGACCGGCGTCCAGCAGTTAGGCGAGGGAGCCGGCACCCGGTACCGCGCCGTCCGACTCGACGGAGACGCCGAGGGTCCGGCCGCCGCCGTGGGCGATGGCCCCGGCCCGCCCCGCTCCGGTGAGCGACGGGAGGAGGCCGAGCAGCGGAGCGGCGGCGCCCGTCTCCCCGGCGCGCGCGAACAGCTCGGCGGATGCGTGCTCGCCGCCCAGGCGCTTGGCGAGCGCGGCCCCGAGGCGCCCGTCCGGATCAGGCAGGCTCCACGCCGCGACGTCGTCCGAGAGGACGCTCGCCAGCGCGATCGTCTCCGGAAGGAAGACCTCCTCGCGGAACAGCCGGCCGTCGTAGAGGTCGCGGCTGGCGGCCTCGCCGTCGCCTCGGTACCGGTCGACGATGGGGACGCTTCGCGAGGCCCGCGCCACGAGCTTCGCCGGGCCGCCCGCGGCCGAGAGGACGAAGGCCGCCGCGCCGGCGCCGGTTCGGGTCTCCAGGCCGGTCCCCGGACCGGGGACCGTGGCGTCGGACGCGACCACCAGGGCCACTCGGGCCGCTCGCCCGGCGATCGCGTCCCATCCGGCGAACAGCGCCTCGAGGCCGGCGGTCGGCGAGGCGCCGACCAGGAGACCCTGGGCGTCGGGCGGGATCTCCAGCGATGCGGCGAGCAGCGAGTGGCTCGGCCCCTCCGCGAACGGCGGCCGGCCCACGCCCCAGGCCAGGAAGTCGACCTCCCCCGGGTGCAGGTTCGCGGCGGCCAGCGCGGCGGTCGCCGCGTCCCATCCGAGGGTCAGCGCGTCCTGGTCGAAGTCGCACACCCGGACGGCGCCCTTCGCTCGAGCGCCCCACGCGCGCGCGATCTCGTTCGCGTCGACGCGCAGATCTGGAAGCGAGGCGCCGACCGCGCGGACGGAAACCGGTGCGGGAACGGCCATCGCGGCCGACTCTACCGTCTGGACGGC
The DNA here is from genome assembly GCA_040904285.1 of Actinomycetota bacterium. GTDB lineage: Bacteria > Actinomycetota > UBA4738 > UBA4738 > JBBDTT01 > JBBDTT01. The sequence goes on along the minus strand of JBBDTT010000192.1, from coordinate 1,823 downwards.
GGCCGTCACGTTCCGGTTCGCCTCCTCCGGCCGCGGCGTACGATCTCGGCCGTGAGCCGGTCAGCGGTCGATCTCGTTCGGACCGCCCGCGAGGCCATGGAACGCCACGCCTGGAAGGAGGCCTACGACGGTTTCGTCGAGGCCGACCGGCAGACCCCGCTCTCCGGGGACGACCTGCGTCTCCTGGGCCAGGCGGCGTGGTGGACCGGCCAGGGCGACGGAATCCTCGACGCGATGGAACGGACCTATCGGGCCTACCTCGGGGAGGGGAACCCGCCGGCCGCGGCGATGACCGCCCTCGAGATGGCCGAGCAGCACATGCTGCGCATGTCGATGCCCCAGGCCAGCGGTTGGCTGGCGCGTGCGGCCGAGCTAGCCGAGGGGCACCCCGAGTACCCGGTCGTCGGGTACCTCACCGCGGTGCGGGGCTTCATCAAGATGGCGTTCGAGGGCCAGCCGCAGGAAGCCCTCCCCCTGTTCGACGAGGCTCTGGCGATCGCCGCCCGCACCGCGGATCGCAACCTGTACGCGACCGCCCTCCACGACAAGGGCCAGGCCGTGTGCGCGATGGGGAGCTTCGGGGAGGGGCTCGCGCTGATGGACGAGGCGATGGTCGCCGTCGTCGGCGGCGAGCTCGACGCCCATTACACGGGCCGCGTCTACTGCAGCATGATCGGCTTCTGCTCGCATCTCGGTGACTATCGGCGGGCGGCCGAGTGGACGGACGCGACCCTTCGCTGGTGCGAGCGCCAGTCGATCACGGGGTTCCCCGGACTCTGCCGGATCCCCCGCGCGGAGCTCCACCGCCTGCACGGGGACCTGGCGACCGCCGAACAGGAGGCGCGCCTGGCCGCGGAGGAGCTCCCCCGCTTCAACATCCGATTCGCGGTCGGCGACGCGTCGTACGAGATCGCCGAGATCCGCCGGCGGATGGGTGACCTCGCCGCGGCGGAGGAGTCCTACGCGCGTGCCGGCGAGTCCGGCCGGGATCCCGAGCCCGGCCTCTCGCTCCTTCGCGTGGCCCAGGGAAAGATCGAGGCGGCGGTGGCGGGGATCGGCCGGGCACTCGAAACACCAACGGACCCGCTCACGCGACTGCGGCGGCTGGTGGCGCAGGCCGACATCGCCCTGGCCGCTGGGGACCCGGACACCGCCGAGGCGGCCTCGGCGGAGATCGACGAGATCGTCGAGGGATACGACGTGACCGCGCTGCACGCGGCCGCGGGAAGGGTCCGCGGCGCCGTCCGGCTGGAGCGCGGCGACACGCAGGGCGCCCTCCCCCACCTCCAGGAGGCGCGGAAGCGGTGGCAGGAGCTCGACGCGCCGTTCGAGGTGGCCGAGGTGCGCGTGCTCATCGGCCGGACGTTCCGGGCGATGGGCGATGAGGATGCCGCCGTGGCGGAGCTCCGGGCCGCGTGCACCGCATTCGACCGGTTCGGCGCGCTTCTGGCGGGCGCGGCCGCGAGGGAGCTCCTGGGCGAGGTGGCCGCCGCGGCCGCGGCGCCTGAGCGGGTGACCCGGGCCTTCATGTTCACCGACATCGTGAAGTCCACCGACCTGGTGCGCGCGATCGGGGACGAGGCGTGGGAGGACCTGCTCGCATGGCACGACCAGACCCTGCGCCGGCTGTTCGCGTCGCACGGAGGCGAGGTCGCGCACCACACCGGCGACGGGTTCTTCGTGGCGTTCGCCGGCTCCCGGTCGGCGCTCGCCGCCGCGGTCGGGGTTCAGCGAGCCCTGGCCGAGCACCGGCGGGCTCACGGGTTCGCGCCGCAGGTCCGGATCGGCGTGCACGCGGCCGAGGCGACCCGCCGGGGCGGGGA
>JBBDTT010000191.1:0-19013 GCA_040904285.1 Actinomycetota bacterium | reverse complement strand
TGATCCTGCTGACGCGGCAGGCCCTGCCCGGGATGCTCGAGCGGGACCGAGGTCACGTCCTGAACATGTCCTCGAGCGCGGGGAAGAACATGGTCCCGTACAGCGTCACGTATTCCGCCACGAAGCACGCCGTGAACGGCTTCACGCTCTCGCTGCGGGCCGAGCTCCACGGGACCGGCGTGAGCGCGTCGGTGGTGTGCCCCGGCTACGTCCAGGGCGCCGGCATGTACGAGCGCGACTGGGGCTCGAAGACCCCGCCCGGCACCAAGACCACGATCGCCAGGGTCGTGAAGCGCACGATCGACGCCATCGAGAAGGACCTCCCCGAGGTCGTCGTGAGCGGACCGCTCACCAAGGTGGGCGACGTGTTCCTGGCGATCTCGCCCCGGGCCACCAACCGGATCGGCTGGAGCGGCCCGTACAAGATGCTCCGCCACGAGGCCGAACGCCGCGAGCGCCTGCGGGCGGCCGGCGAGCGCGAGGTCCCGAACTAGGGACCGGCCGGCCCCGCCGGCTCCCGCCGGACGCGCCGGCGGACCAGGACCCAGCCCAGCAGCCCGACGGCCGCGTACATCCCGGCGATCGACAACAGTCCCAGGCGGAAGCCGATCGGGAGCATGGCCGGGACGAGGGCCCCCGCCACCCAGGCCAGCTGGAACCGGACCTCGAAGCGCACGAACCCCGCCCCGCCCGAGCCCAGGCCGGCGGCCCGCTGGAGGCCCGACTGGAACGCGAGCCGGGCGGTCTCCCCCGCGAAGCCGGCCACGAACGAGAACGCCACCAGCCCGGGGAGGGTGAACCGGACCAGGGCGAGGCCCGCGGCGGCGGCCGCGAGGAGCAGCGCCGCCAGCACCGTGGGGACCTCCTGTCCCTCGCGGGTCAGCCTGGGGGCCAGGATCGCGCCCAGGAACGTCCCCACGCCGAACGCACCGAACGCGACGGCGAGCCAGTAGTCCGGCTCGCCGACCCGGCGAAGGGCGAACGCCACGAGGATCAGCAGGAAGCCGTGGCCGGCCCGGACCCCGGCCATCAACCATCCGGCCGTCTCCACCTCGCGGGGGAGCTTCGACTCGCCCCGGCGCTGGCTCGGATGCCGGGCGCCGGTCCTGGGCAGGCGCACCGACAGCAGGGCGCAGAGCCCGTAGGCCGCGGCGGCCATGAGGACTGCTCCCGCCGCGCCCCAGGAGCGGGCGGCGGCGGCGCCCGGGACCACGGCGACGGTGGCGCTGATGGCCGCGACCCGGGACAGCTGCGCGTTCGCCCGGACGAGCCCCGCGTCGTCCTCGTACGTGGCCGTCAGAGAGTTCTTGGCCACCAGGTGAATCCGGGAGGCCACCAGGGCGATGAACGCCAGCGGGTACAGCGGCCACGTGTCCGTCCAGGCGATCAGCGTCACCGCCGCGGCGGCTCGAACGGCGGCCGCGCCGATCGTCGTCGTCCGCCGGAACCCCCATCGCTCGAGCAGGCGCGCCAGCACCGGGACGGCGACCGCCAGGGGGGCCATCGTCAGCACGAGGTACAGCGCCACCCGCGTCTTCGCCTGGTCGACCGGGATCGAGAAGAAGATCGAGTCGGCCAGCCCGATCGCCAGCAGCGTGTCGCCGGCCACGCTGGTCGCGTGGACCAGGGCGTAGCGCTCGAGGGCCCGGGGCGAGCGGACCCACCGGGCCGGGGCCACCGCCGCCGATGCCGCCCGGACCGCGCCGCGGCGCAGCCGCCCGCCTACGCCCGCAGGCGCTCCCGCAGCAGCCGCTGCGCCTCCTTCGGGTTCGCGGACCCCCCCGTCGCTTTCATCACCCGGCCGACGAGGAACCCGATGACGCCCTCCTTGCCCCCACGGAACTGCTCGGCCTGTGCAGGGTTCTCGGACAACACCGCGTCGATGACACGGAGCAGCTCGGCCGAGTCGGAGACCTGCTTCAGCCCTCGCTCCTCCACGATTTCAAGGGGCTGGCGCTTCGCCTTGAGGGCCTCTTCCAGGACTTCCTTGCCGGCAAGACTCGAAATCGACTCTGCGTCGACTAGCTTGATGACCTCCACGATGGTGTCGAGCTGGGCGTGTAGGTCCTCCAGGCTGAGTCCGGTTTCGTTCCGGATGCCGGCGACGTTCTGCGTCAGCCAATTCGCAATCATTCGCGGCGCCAACCCATCGGCGCGCACGATCGCCGCTTCGAACAGGCTCGCCAGTTCCCCATCCGCCAACTGTGCGGCCACGTCGGCGGGCAGGTCGTAGGTCTTCGCGAACCGCGCGCGACGGACCGCCGGGAGCTCCGGCAGGGCTTTCCTCAAGTCCTCCACCCACTCGGTTGAGGGCTCGAGCGGCTGGAGGTCCGGTTCTGGAAAGTACCGGTAGTCGAACGCGTACTCCTTGGACCGCAGCGACTTCGTGACACCCTCGTTCTCGTCCCAGTGTCGGGTCTCCTGGACGATGGTCTCGCCGGCCTCGAGGGCCTTCGCCTGGCGCTCGGCCTCGTAGCGGATGGCTCGCTCGACCGAGCGGATCGAGTTCATGTTCTTGATCTCGACCTTGGTCCCGAGCTCGTCCGTGCCGCGCTCGCGCAGCGACACGTTGGCGTCGCACCGCAGCGAGCCCTCCTCCATCCGCACGTCGCTCACCCCGAGCGTCTCGAGGATCTGGCGGAGCTCGGTCAGGTAGGCCCGGGCTTCCTCGGGCGCGCGGACGTCCGGCTCGGACACGATCTCGACGAGCGGCACGCCGGCGCGGTTGTAGTCCTCCAGCGCGTACTCGGCCTCCGCGATCCGGCCGGTCGAGCCCGCGTGGGTCGTCTTGCCCGTGTCCTCCTCGAGGTGCACCCGGTGGACGCCGATCGAGCGCGCCTCGCCCTCGACCTGGACCTCGAGCGTGCCGGCCGTGCACAGCGGCAGGTCGTACTGCGAGATCTGGAAGTTCTTCGGCATGTCCGGATAGAAGTAGTTCTTGCGATGGAACAGGCTGCGCTCCGCGATCGAGCAGCCCAGGGCCAGCCCGATCGTGATGGTGTGCTCGACCGCCCGCCGGTTCGCGACCGGCAGCGTTCCGGGGTGGCCGAGGCACACGGGACACACGTTCGTGTTCGGGGGCGCGCCGAACACGTTCGCGCACCCGCAGAACATCTTCGTGGCGGTCGAGAGCTCCACGTGGCACTCGAGCCCGACGACGGTCTCCCAGTCGGTCACGCCGGGAGCTCCTGAAGCAGGGGCGGGCGGTCGCTGAAGCCGAGGTCCTGCTCGAAGGCCCACGCGGCGCGCAGGACGGTGGCCTCGTCGAGGGCCCGGCCCATCAGCTGCAGGCCGACCGGCAGCCCGTCCGAGAGCCCGGACGGGATCGAGATCGCGGGGATCCCGGCCAGGTCGGCGGGGATCGTGAACACGTCGGCCAGGTACATCGCCAGGGGGTTCTCGGTCTTCTCGCCGAGCTTGAACGCGACGGTGGGCGAGGTCGGCGACAGGAGCAGGTCGAACCGCTCGTACGCGGCGGCGAAGTCGCGGATGACCAGGGTGCGCACCTTCTGGGCCTGGCCGTAGTACGCGTCGTAGTACCCCGCCGACAGCGCGTACGTGCCGAGCATGATCCGGCGCTTGACCTCGTCGCCGAACCCCTCGCCGCGCGTGCGCATGTTCATCTCCACGACGTCGGCCGCGTCGGGCGCCCGGTGCCCGTAGCGGACGCCGTCGTAGCGGGCCAGGTTCGAGGAGCACTCCGCCGGCGCGATCAGGTAGTAGGCCGACAGCGCGTATTCCGCGTTGGGGAGCTCGACCGTGTCCACCTCGGCGCCGAGTCGCGCGAACCGCTCCGCCCCCTCCCGTACCGAGGCCGCCACTCCGGGCTCGACGCCCTCCCCGGACAGCCACGACTCGACGACGCCCACCCGGAGGCCGCGCACACCATCGTCGAGGCCGGCCGAGTAGTCGGGAACCGGTTCGGGGAGCGATGTCGAGTCGCGCGGGTCGTGCCCCGCGATCCCCGACAGCAGCGTGGCGGCGTCCCGCACGTCGCGGGTGAACGTCGACACGTGGTCGAGCGAGGACGCGAACGCGATCAGCCCGTAGCGGCTGACCAGCCCGTACGTCGGCTTCAACCCCACGATCCCGCACAGGGACGCGGGCTGGCGGACCGAGCCGCCCGTGTCCGTCCCGAGGGCCCACACCGCCTCTCCCGAGGCGACCGCGGCCGCCGACCCGCCGCTCGAGCCCCCCGGCACCCGGTCCAGGTCCCACGGGTTACGGGTCGGGTGGAACGCCGAGTTCTCCGTGGAGGAGCCCATCGCGAACTCGTCGCAGTTCGTCTTGCCGAGCAGGACCGAGCCGGCCGCCTGCAGGCGCTCCCACGCGGTGCAGTCGTACGGCGGGACGTACGGCTCGAGGATCCTCGAGCCGCACGTGGTCCGGATGCCCTTCGTGGCCAGCACGTCCTTCAGGGCCAGCGGGATGCCCCCGACGCCGCCGGCCGATGCCCCCGCGGACGCGGCCTGCTCGCGGGCCAGGTCGGCGGTGACGGTCAGGAACGCGCCCAGGCGTTCGTCGACGGCCTCGATCCGGGCCAGGCACGATTCGGCGACCTCGGACGCCGTGATCTCGCCGGACGCGATCCGTTCGGTCAGCGCGTGGGCGGGGAGGTCACAGAGGTCGGCCACCGGCTCACTCGACCTCGGTGATCCGGGGCACGCGGAACCGGCCGTCCTCGGCCTGGGGAGCGGTCGACAGCGCGAGCTCGTGGGACAGGCCCGGCTCGGGCACGTCCTCGCGGAACACATTGGCCCGCGGGAGGGGGTGCGCGGTGGGCGGGACGTCCTCGGCGGCGACCTCGGTGACGCGCTCGGCGTGCTCGAGGATCAGGCCGAGCTGCGCGCGGAACCGCTCCCGCTCGTCGTCCGTCAGCGCGAGCCGGGCAAGTCTCGCAACATGGTCGACGTCGATCTCCACCGGCATAGGGCCCGCAGTCTAACGGCGGGCCCGAGCAGCGGACGGTCCCCCGTCTGGGGGACTGGACAGAACAGTGACGCCCGCGTCACGATCTGCGTCGATCGACCGAATAGTCGTGCAGAAGACACACGCCCGCCCCGTACAGGCACGACAGGCCGGAGGATGAGCCGGATCGACCCGATGCCACCCGGTTCCACCTCCCCTCTCGCGGACCTGCCCAGTGGTGAGGAGGATCGCTCCTCGCCCCCTGATCCCGTCGCGCCCACCGCCGGCCGCGGCCTGACCGAGTCCGGAGACCCGTACCGCCTCCTGTTCGAGAGCAATCCCAACCCGATGTGGGTCTACGACCTGCAGACCCTCGAGTTCCTGGCCGTCAACGAGGCCGCCCTCCAGGCGTACGGCTACTCCCGCGACGAGTTCCTGGCCCGCACCATCAAGGACATCCGGCCGGAGGAGGACGTCCCCGGCCTGATGAAGCGGCTCGCCGGCGAGGAGGGCTCCCTCGACGTCCCCTCGCAGTGGCGCCACCGCAAGAAGGACGGGACCGTGGTCGAGGTGGAGGTCCGGTCCCGCGAGATCGAGCTGGGGGGCCGCCGGTGCCGGCTGGTGCTGGTCAACGACGTCACCGAGCGTCTGGCCGCCGAGGCCCGCCTGCGCGACAGCGAGGAGATGTACCGGAGCCTCTTCGAGAACGCCAGCGACATCGTCTACACGCACGACCTCGAGGGCCGCTACACCGACCTCAACGAGGCGGCGAAGCGCATCTCCGGCTACGACCCGGAGGAGGTCAAGGCGATGAGCGTCTTCGAGTTCATCGCGCCGGAGTACCACGAGCTGGTCAAGCGGATGATCGGGCGCAAGGTCGAGGCCGGCCAGAAGCGGACGCAGTACGAGATCGAGATCGTCGCGAGGGACGGACACCGAGTGCCCCTCGAGATCCACTCGTGGCTGCTGTACCACGACGACGAGCCGGTCGGCGTCCAGGGCATCGCCCGCGACATCAGCGGGCGCAGGGCGGCCGAGGAGACCCTGCGCCGAAGCGAGGAGCGCTACCGCGCCATCTCCGACCTCATCTCGGACTACGCCTACGCCGTCCGGGTCCAGGACGACGGCGCCCTGGTCCTGGAGTGGATCACGCAGAGCTTCACGCGCGACCTCGGCTACACGGCCGAGGAGCTGAACGAGATGGGCCTGTTCAGCGTGATCCATCCCGAGGACCTGCCCTCGGTCCTCGCCGCGATCGAGGAGCTCATCTCGACCAGCGAGCGGACCGTGCGCGACTTCCGGGTCATCGCCCGCTCGGGCGAGGTGATCTGGGGGCGCTTCTACAGCACGATCTCGCGCGACGAAGAGGGCAAGGCGACCTACATCTACGGCGCCGGCCAGAACATCACCGACCGCAAGGCGAGCGAGGACGCCCTCCGCGAGCAGCAGCGGGTCCTCGAGGAGAGCGAGCAGCGGTTCCGGGCCCTCATCGAGAACTCCTCCGAGGCCGTGATGCTGTGGGACGCGGACTCCACGATCACCTACGTCACGCCCTCGACCTCGCGGGTCCTCGGGTACCCCGAGGAGCTCCTGGTGGGCCGCAGCGCCTACGACTCCATCCACCGCGACGACCAGGAGGCCATCCGCCGCGCCATCGACTTCGCCCTCAAGAACCCGGGAGTGAACGTGCGAGGCACGTTCCGGGTCATGCGCAGCGACGGCACGTGGCGATGGATCGAGGGCGTGGGCAAGAACCTGCTCGACCAGCCCGGCGTCCAGGCCATCGTCACCACCTTCCGCGACGTCACCGAGCGGGTGAACGCCGAGGAGGAGCTGAAGCGCAGCCTGGAGCTGCTCCAGCAGGTGGACGGCGAGCGCCGGGCCCTGCTGGCCCGCCTGGTGAACGCCCAGGAGGAGGAGCGCGAGCGGATCGCCCTGGACATCCACGACGAATCGATCCAGGTGATGACGGCGATCAGCATGCGGCTGGACGTCCTGGAGCGGAAGATGACCGACCCGGCGCTCATCGAGGCCGCCCGGCAGCTCCAGGACTCCGTGCGCCGGTGCATCGCCAGCCTGCGGGAGCTGATCTTCGAGGTCCACCCCCACGCCCTCGAGCAGTACGGCCTGGTTCCCGCGCTGCGCCAGCTGCTCGTGAAGGCCGAGCGCGAGGTCGGGCTGACCCACGAGGTCGAGGACGGCCTGGAGGGCGAGCCCCCCTCGGACGTCCGCCTGACCGTCTATCGGATCGTGCAGGAGGCGCTGACGAACGTCCTCAAGCACGCCCGGGCCAGCGGGATCACGCTGTCCCTGCGGTCGGAGGACGACGGGGTGCGGGGCACGATCCACGACGACGGCGTCGGGTTCTTCCCGTCCGAGGCGGAGCAGCCCTCCGCCGGCCATCTGGGGCTGGCCGCGATGCGGGCCCGGGCGGAGACGGTGGGCGGCCGGTGGAGCGTCGCGTCCGAGCCCGGCGCCGGCACGACGGTGGATTTCTGGGTTCCGCTCGACCCCGTCGGAGCCCGGTCGAACTGAATCTCCGGTTCGTCCGTCCGGGTCTCCCCCCGAGGGTATGGTGAGGTCATGACCGAAACGCCCCAGGTCGACGCGGCCCTCAGGCAAGCGGCCGAGCACGACCCCGAGATGTTCGAGCACGCCCCGGAGATCATCTACACGCACGACCTCGAGGGGAACCTCGTCGCGTTCAGCAGGTCGGCGGAGCGCATCACCGGCTACTCGCGTGAGGAGCTCGGTGGGATGCACTTCGGCTCGGTCGTCGCGCCGGAGTACCGGGACCTCGCCCGGCAGATGATCCTGCGCAAGCTGGCCGGCGACCCCGTGACGATCTACGAGCTCGAGATCGTCCGCAAGGACGGCGAGCGGGTCCCCCTCGAGATCAGCTCGTGGCTGGTCAAGGTCGACGGCCGGCCGGTCGGCATCCAGGGCATCGCCCGCGACATCACCGAGCGCCGAAAGATCGAGGCGTCGGTCCAGGAGAGCGAGCGCCGGTTCCGGGCGCTCATCGAGAACTCGACGGACGCGATCATGCTGTGGTCCCGGCAGGGGCGCGTCGTGTACGCGGCGCCGTCGGTCGAGCGTGTCCTCGGCTACTCCGAGCCCGAGGTGGCCGGCCGGATCGCCCTGGAGCTGGTCCACCCCGACGACGCCGACCAGGCCGGCCGGCTGTGGGTCGAGGTGATGAAGGCCCCGGGCAACCAGGCCGGCGGACTGTTCCGCGTCCGCCACAACGACGGCTCGTGGCGGTGGATCGAGGGCGTCGGCAAGAACCTCCTGGACCAGCCCGGCGTCGGCGCGATCGTGGCCACGTTCCGCGACGTGACCGAGCGGATCCGCACCCAGCAGGAGCTGCAGGACAGCGTCCGTCTGCTCGAGTCCGCCTACGCCGATCGCCGTGCGCTCATGGCCCGACTGGTCAACGCCCAGGAGGAGGAGCGCGAGCGGATCGCCCAGGACATCCACGACGACTCGATCCAGGGCCTCACCGCCGCCCTCATCCGCCTGGAGATGCTCCGCAACCACCTGGCCGACCCCAAGCAGCTGGAGATCACCGACCAGCTGGTGGCCGACGTGCGCCGGTGCATCTCCGGGCTGCGGGGGCTCATCTTCGAGGTCCACCCCCACGCGCTGGACGAGTACGGGCTCGTGGCGGCGATCCGCCAGATCCTGGAGCGGGCCCGCCACCAGACCGGCGTGGAGTTCGACGTGGCCGGCGCCCTGCCCGAAGAGCCCTCCTCGGAGTCGCGCCAGATCATGTTCCGCATCGCCCAGGAGGCGGTCACGAACATCCTCAAGCACGCCCGCGCCCGGCGCATCGACGTGACCGTCGACGCCATCGAAGACGGCTGCCGGATCCGGATCCGCGACGACGGCGCCGGCCTGGCGTCCGCGGCCAGGGCGTCGGCGACCACCGAGCCGGAGCCGGGCCACCTGGGACTGGCGGGGATGCGGGCCAGGGCCCACTCCTCGGGCGGGTGGTGGCGGATGGAGTCCGAGCCCGAGCGCGGGACGCTGGTGGAGTACTGGATCCCGAATGTCCGGCCCCATTCCGCGGCCGAGCCTTCTCGCTCCTAGCCCTTCAGCCGCTTCAGGAACTCGGCCTCGTCGATCGTCTCCACCCCGAGCGCCACGGCCTTGTCGTACTTCGAGCCGGGGTTCTCCCCCACGACGACGAAGTCGGTCACCTTCGAGACGCTCGAGGGGACCTTCGCGCCGGCGGCCTTCGCGGCCTCGGTGGCCTGGTCGCGGCTCAGCGACTCGAGGCCCCCGGTGATGATCACGCTCTTGCCGGTGAGGGGCCCCTCGACGGCCTCGGTCACCGGCTCGTCCGTGCGAAGCCCGGCGGCGCGGAGCTTGGCCAGGAGCTCGCGGTTGCCCTCGTCGGCGAACCACTCGGCGACGGCCCGCGCGATCTCGGGACCGATCCCGTCGACCGCCGTCAGGTCCTCCTCGGTGGCCGCCTCCAGCCGGTCGAGGATCACGAACTCCCGGGCCAGGAGCTGGGCGACGGTGCCCCCGACGTGCGGGATCGACAGGGCGACCAGCAGCCGGGACAGCGGGCGGTCCTTCGAGCCTTCGATAGCCTGCATCAGGTTCGAGATCGACCTGTCCTTGAACCCGGGGAGCTCGGCGAGCTGCTCGGCGGTCAGCGCGTAGATGTCGGCCGGGTCGGTGACCCAGCCCCGGTCCATGAGCAGGATCCCCGTCTTGTAGCCGAGGTGCTCGATGTCCATCGCGCCGCGGCCGGCGAAGTGGAACAACCACTCGATGTTCTGGCTCGGGCAGCCCCGGCGGTTGGGGCAGCGCCAGTAGGCCTCGCCCTCCTTGCGGACGAGCTTCGTCCCGCACGAGTCGCACGTTTTGGGGAACCGCCACGGCTTCGCGCCCCTCCGCCGCTTGGCCGGGACGGGACCGACCACCTCGGGGATGACGTCGCCGGCCCGGCGCACGATCACGGTGTCGCCCACGCGGACGTCCTTGCGGGCGACCTCGTCCTCGTTGTGCAGGGTCGCCGTGGTGACGGTGACGCCGCCGACGAAGACCGGCTCGAGCATGGCGAACGGGGTGACCACGCCGGTGCGCCCGGTGTGGACCTGGATGTCTTTCAGCTTCGTTGTCCGTTCCTCGGGCGGGAACTTGTACGCGATGGCCCACTTCGGCGCCTTGGACGTGGTGCCGAGCTCCTCCTGGTACGCGATCTGGTCGACCTTCACGACGACGCCGTCGATCTCGTAGTCGATGTCGTGGCGGTGGTCCTGCCACCGCTCGATGAAGCCGAACACCTCCTCGAGGGTGGCGACCTTCTTCGTCTCCGGGCTGACGGGCAGGCCGGCGTCGCGGAGGTACTCGAGCATCTCGGAGTGGCGGGCGAACCGGCGGCCCTCGGCCACGCCCAGGCCGTGGATCCACACCTTGAGCGGGCGGCTGGCGGTGACCCCGGGGTCCTTCTGGCGGAGCATCCCCGCCGCCGAGTTCCGCGGGTTGACGAACGGCTTCTGGCCGGCGTCCATGAGCTGTTCGTTGAGCTCCTCGAACGCCTTGACGGGCAGGTACGCCTCGCCGCGGACCTCCAGGACGCTCGGGTGGCCGGAGCCGCGCAGTCGCAGGGGGATGCCGCGGATCGTTCGGATGTTCGGGGTGATGTCGTCGCCGGTCTCGCCGTCGCCGCGCGTGGCGCCCCGGGTGAGGGCGCCGTCCTCGTAGGTCAGCGCGACCGCGACCCCGTCGAACTTCAGCTCGCACGTGAAGTCGGGGACGCGGCCCAGGCCGCCCTCGACACGCTTGGCCCACGCGTTGAGCTCCTCCCAGGAGAAGGCGTTGTCCAGGCTGTACATCCGGGCCCGGTGGCGAACGGGCGGGAAGAGCCCCTCCACGCGGGCGTCGCCCAGGCGCTGGGTGGGGCTGTCGGGGGTGATCAGCTGGGGGAAGCGCTCCTCGATCTGGCGGAGATCGCGCATCAGCGCGTCGTACTCGGCGTCGGAGACCTCGGGGTCGGCCAGGACGTAGTAGCGGTAGTCGTGGTGGTGGAGCTGCTCGCGGAGCTCTTCCGACCGCTTGCGCGCCTCGGTGAGGGCCCGCTCCTCGGACCGGTCGCGCGTGGCCTTCGGGCTCACGCCGCGATCTCCACGTTCCCCGCGACGCCGATCCGGTCCTCGTGGATCACGATGCCGCCGTGCACGCCCTTCAGATGGCGCAGGAACGTCAGCGCGCCGCCGAAGGACTCCGGCCGCTTGAGGATGGCCATGACCGCCGCGGCGGCGGCGTCGGCCAGGATGCACGAGGTCGCCAGGACGACCACGCCGTCCGCCGTGTCTGCCGGCGTCTGCAGGCTTCCCATGGTCGTGTACACGCCGATCGGGCCCCGCTCGGGGCGGATGACGACCGACATCGGCTGGCCCTCGCGCTGGTACACGGTGAGCTTCGAGGCCTTGCGCGCGGCGATGAAGTAGTCACCGCCGTTCACGATCACCAGCTCGGTGACGAAGCGGCTGAGGGTCGCGGCCACGTGGTCGGTCAGGGCGCCGGGGAAGGTGAACATCGGTCCGACGCCGACGCCGGTGGCGATCTCGACCATCCGCCGGACGACCTCGGGGGCGTTCTCGGGAACCTCGGGGAGGGGGCGCTTGCTGGTCCTGAACTCCGGATTGCGGATGCCGTAGGCCTGGAGCTGCTCCCAGAAGCTCATCGCCGAGGCGCGAGCCTCCTCGTAGTAGTCGGGCGGCGCGGTGATCCGCAGGACCATGTCCTGCACCCGAACGTCGAAGCTCTCCGCCTTGCGCTTGAGGCGCATGGGTGGCCCTCGGTTCCCGGGCTACCCGGCCCGGGCGATGGTGCCGCCGCCGAGGAGCTCCTCCCCCGCGTAGAACGCCACCGACTGGCCGGGCGTGACGGCCCGCTGCGGCGTGCGGAACTCGACCCGCGCGCCGTCGCCGTCGGCCTCGATCACGGCCGGGACGTCCTCGCCCCGGTAGCGGATCCGGACCTCGCCCTCGAAGGGTCCTTCCGGCCGGTGCGCCACCCAGCTCACGCGCTCCGCCTCGAGGCTCCGCCGGGACAGCAGCTCCTCCGGGCCGACGACCACGCGGTTGGCCACTGGGTCGGTCTCGACGACGTAGTTGCGCTCGCCGGTCGAGATCCGCAGGCCGCGGCGCTGGCCGAGGGTGAACCGGAACGTCCCGTCGTGCTCGCCCAGGAAGTTGCCCGCCGGGTCGGTGATCGAGCCGCTGCGGACGAGGTCCGGCGCGTGCTCCGCGAGGAACGCCCCGTGGTCGGCCCCGGGCACGAAGCACACCTCCTGCGAGTCTGGCTTGCCGGCGACGGGAAGGCCGAACCGCTCGGCGTGGGCGCGGGTTTCGGACTTCGCGAGTCCACCGATCGGGAACAGGCTCCGCGCGAGCTGGGCCTGGCCGAGCATGTGCAGGACGTAGGACTGGTCCTTGGCCGCGTCGAGCCCCCGGTGCAGCCGCCACGTGCCGTCGGGGTGGCCCTCGCGGCGGACGTAGTGGCCGGTGGCGACGAAGTCGAACCCGAGCGCGTCCGCCCGCTCCAGGAACGCGCCGAACTTGATCCGCTCGTTGCATCGGACGCACGGGTTCGGCGTCCGGCCCGCGCGGTGCTCGTCGAAGAAGTCAGCGAGGACGGTCCGCTCGAAGGTTTCGGACAGGTCCGCGATCTCGAAGTCGAAGCCCGCGATGGAGGCAACGGCGGCCGCGTCCGCCTCGGCGAGGGGCCCGCAGCACCCGTGGTCGACCCCGTCGAGGTGCACGAGCTTCATGTGCGATCCGAGGACGCGATACCCCGCCTCGTGCAGCAGACAGGCCGCAACCGAGGAGTCCACACCCCCCGACATGGCCACGAGAACGGACTTGCCACTCACGCGACCGAGGCTAGCACGAGCATTGATCGTGACCGGAAGGGTCTAAACCAGATTCGCCACGGCGAGTCCACCTAGGCCCGGTAACCAACTCGGATCGCCTCATTCAGATCTTGAAGGGACTTAGCGGAGCAGTTTGATTACAAGCGCGCCCGCTCCCCCGATCGCCATTAGAACCAGTCCAATCCTCAACAGAACTGGTGCGGCGCGCCTAGCCGGCGCGTCCGATGCGGCTCGCAATGGATCGATCTTCGGGTCAGGCGGCGGAGCGAGGCTCAAGAAGTTGTGCCAGGCACCTGTAACGACGAGAGCAAAGCCGATCGCAAGTGACAAAAGAAAGAAGTCCATCACAGATAAGCAGCGCCTGATGCACCCGCACCAAGGCCGTCCGCCCCTACGGTCATCCAGCCCGCCGGATAGGCCCACCTTCCGAGACCAAGACTGAGGCCATTGATCGCCGTGCCAAATTGCACTATGGACACAGTCTGGCCGGGCCCCCCGTCGGCGCCCTCATCGTGGTTGCTACGACACTCGCGCCCCAACGATACCGCTCCGAGGACGGCGGCATGGGCGAGAGCTGCCATGGCGAGAAGCGGCGCTCCGGCGGTGCAGCGACCGCCGCCGCTTCGACCGCCAACGGCAGCTGCGCTGACGAACGTTGCCGCATTCTTGACAGAGCCCCAGAATCCGCCACCGTCCTTTTTTGCCGCCTGCTCCTTTCCCGGGCCGACGGGCTCTAGGTCGGAAAGAGGAATGAGGAGCGTCGGCGAGCTAGGCGAAGCGGTTGCCGATCCCGCCACTTCGGAGGCTAACCCGGGAACGGGGACGTCCAAGGTGTCATCGAAGAAACTTGACGGCGAGCGCTCCGATCCCGCCAACAATCATCAGCACTAGCCCGATCCGCCACACTCGGGGAACCAGTCGCTTGACAAGGAAGAAGGTCTCCGCCTCTGCGTAGTCGCGCTCATGGTCGGGAGGGGGCCGGTTACTCAGCAGGTTGAACCAGCCTCCCGTGAACAGCAAGGAAAAGCCGATCACCATCAGAAGCAGAATGATGACCATCACAGATATGAACTTCCCGACGCGCCCAGTCCCATTAGCTCTGACACGATACGGGCGGCCCCTTTCACGACGAATCCTTGACCGAACGCCGCCGCATTGACGAATGTCGATGCGCCGCTACGGAGGCAAGCACGAAAGGGTCCCCCATCAAGACACTCGACCCCGGTTGATATGACGCTCGCCCCGACAGAGATGATTCCGGCGATCGCGACGTGCGCCAGGGCGATGGTGGCAAGAGCCGGCGCGCCAGCAACCAGCACGGCGATGGCCGCCGCTCCGACTGCGTCGACACGTCGAGCTTCAGGCCCATGTCGTGCGTGGTCTGCCGGAAGGCGGTCCGCGGCGCGTCCACGGTCAGCCCCGTGCGGGCCAGCTCGTTCACCGCCTCGCTCAGCCCCAGCCCACGCTCCTTGCGGAGCCGTTCGACCGCGGCCGCGACGTCGTCGGCCAGCGTGATCGTGGTTCGCACGGGTTCAAGCGTAGCATCTTGATGCTGTATCGGACGCATCTTGATGCTCATGCGGTCTGAAGACCCCGCCCCCGGGCCTTGTCCAGGCCGGGCGGCGGGAGTACCGTGCCCGCACTGATCCGTGGTGTCGGCGTGCCCGGCCGAGCCGGCGGGCGCGCCCACTCCTCGAGAGATGGGAGGCCCGCGATGGACTACGACCGGGCGCTGGAGCGGGGCAGGACCCTGCTCACGCGATCCGAACAGGACCAGTGGGAGCTCGCCGAGCTCACGCACACGGTCCTGGTCGCCGACGGGAGGTCGCTGCGGAAGTGGGCGGCGGACCTCGGCGTGAGCAAGACGCACGTGGCCAGGCTGCGCGACGTCTGGATCCGGTACGGAGGTGTCCCTGATCAGGGACACCGGCGCACGTTCGCCGAGTACTACACGCTCGCGGACGTGCCGAAGGACCGCGCGGACGAGATCGAACGCGAGGCCGAGGAGACCGGGGAGGGCGTGGACCGGATCCGCCGGAAGGGCCGACCCCGGGATCGGATCGAGCAGGCGCGCGAGCTCTTCGCCGACCGGCGCGGGATGCGCGACGCGCTCCGTGACGCCGACGTCCGTGAGCGCTTCCGCCAGATCTACGAGCGCGAGTTCGGGAGACCGCAGCGGCGCGAGGACGAGCCCGTCGACCGCGCGCCGAAGCACCAGCTGGTGAGCGAGCTCGTCGCGTTCGGGGACCGGATCAACGGTGTGGTCAGGCGGCTGCTCCGCGTTCGGCTGGGACGCGAGGACCGCGAGGCGCTCCTCGACACGGTGGGCGAGCTGGAAAACAGCCTGGCCCGGATGCGGTCGTCCCTGGAGTCGGACGGCCGGGCGAGGGGCCGGCCCGACCGCAAGCCGAAGGCCGACGCCGCTCCCCCTCCCGAAGTGGAGGTGAAGGAGGAGTCCGCGGACGTGCCGGTGCCCGACAAGCCGGCGCGCGAACGGCCCCCTCGCCGGACGCCCCGGGTGCATCCCCCGGGGGACCGGAAGGGCGAACGCAGCCGCACCGCCTGAGCCGCTACCAGGCGTCGACGATCCGGCGGCCCCGGGGGCGGTCCGGCGGGAAGGCCGGGTTCCCGAACAGGGCGGCCATCGCGACCGCGCGCGTCTCGGCGGGGTCGATGACGTCGTCGATCTCGAAGTACGTGGCGGCGTTGAGCGCCTTGCCGTGCTCGTACGCCGCGGCGACGATGCCCTCGTAGGCCGACGCGCGCTCGGCCTCGTCCTCGATGGCGTCGAGCTCGCGGCGGTAGCCGAGCTTCACCGCGCCCTCCAGGTTCATCCCGCCGAACTCGCCGGTCGGCCACGCGACCGTGGCCAGGGACGCGTGGAAGCTGCCGCCGGCCATGGCCATCGCGCCGAGGCCGTAGCCCTTGCGCAGGACGATCGTGGCGATAGGCACGGACAGGTTCGCGGACGCCAGGAACAGCCGCGCACTGTGCCGCACCAGCCCCGTTTTCTCCGCGTCGGGGCCGACCATGATCCCCGGGGTGTCGCAGAGCGAGAGCACCGGCAGCCCGAACGCGTCGCACAGCTGGAGGAACCGGCTCGCCTTGTCGGCGCCGTCGCTGGTGATCGCGCCCGCGAGGTGCATCGGGTTGTTGGCGATGATCCCGACCGGGCGTCCCTCCAGGCGGGCCAGCACGGTGACCATCCCCTTCGCCCACCCGGCCCGGAGCTCCAGGACCGAGCCGGTGTCGGCGACCGTCCCCACGACCTTGTGGACGTCGTACGCCCGGCGTCGGTTCTCGGGCACGACCGTCCGCAGCGCGGCCTGGTCGATGACCTCCCAGCCGGTGACCGGCCCCTGGAAGAAGCCGACGGCCTGCTTCGCGGCCGCCACCGCGGCGGCGTCGTCGGCGACGGCGACGTCGACCACGCCGTTCGCGACCTGGACCGAGAGGGGGCCGACGTCGTCGGGCTCGACCACGCCGAGGCCGCCGCCCTCGATCATCGCCGGGCCGCCCATGCCGATGCTCGAGCCCTCGGTGGCGATGGTGACGTCGCACATCCCGTACAGCGCGGCGTTGCCGGCGAAGCACCGGCCGCTCGCCACGCCGATCCGCGGGACCACGCCCGACAGGCGGGCCCACATCGTGAATGTCATCACGTCGAGGCCGCCCACCACGGGATGGTCGGTGTCGCCGGGCCGGCCGCCGCCGCCCTCGGTGAAGAAGACCGTGGGCAGGCCCAGCCGATCGATGACCTCGAACAGCCGGTCGGTCTTTCGATGGCCGGTCAAACCCTGCGTCCCCGCGAGGACCATGTAGTCGTAGGACAGGGCGGCGCACCGGGCCCGCTCCTCCCCGACCCGGTCCGAGTTGATCCGCCCCAGCCCCCCGATCAGACCGTCGGCCTGGGTCCGGGCCATGAGCTCGTCCATCGAGCGCCGGGCCCGCTGCGCCGCGACCGCAAACCCCCCGTACTCGACCCACGAGCCGGGGTCGACCAGGTCCTCGAGGTTCTCCCGCGCGGTCCGACGGCCGGCCGCGCGGCGCTTGGCGACGGCCTCGGGACGGGCCTCGTCCTTCAGCAGGTCCCGGCGGCGGCGGACCTCCGCGAGGTCCTCCCGCTCGTCGCCCACCTCGTCAGACGGCGGAGCGGAGCAGGACGCGTTGCTCGGGCCGCTCGACCCCGACCCCGACCCGGCGGCGGAGGTCCTGGAACGGCACCGGCCGCACGCGCATCCGGTACGGCTTGAGCTCCTGGGTCACCCGGGCCTGGGCGGTCGCGTTGCCGCCCGCGAGCAGGACGTTGATGACGTCCTCGCCGTGGGGGCCGGCCTGCTGGACGACGTCCACCTGGAACATCGGGACGTCGAGCTCGCCCCACAGCAGGGGCATCACGTCGGCCACGTCGAACGCCGCGTCGCCGTGGAGGTCGCGGGTGGCGACCGACCAGTCCAGCCGCGAGATGTCGGCGCCGACCCGGGGCACCATGCGCCCGCACCCCGGGCACTTCGAGCGGACCATCCCCTGGCGGGCCAGGAGCCCCGTGCGGAACCGCAGCAGCGCGGATCCGCGCCAGTCGAGCGAGGTGTAGACGATCTCGCCGGACTCGGCCTCGCCGACCTGCCGTCCGGTGTCGGGGTCCACGATCTCGATGATCTCCAGGTCCGGATACGTGTGGTAGCCGAACGACAGCTCGGGCTGGCCCTGGGGCGCGGGGCACTCCGCCCACGCCACCCGGGCCTCCGGGAACGACAGGATCGTCGTGACCCGCGCGGCGGGGATGCCGGTCGTGCGCAGCAGCGTGGTGAACCGCGTCCGCGCCCCCTGCATCCCCTCGCCGCCCCACAGCACGAGGGTCTTCAGCGTCCCGAACGTGGCCGGCGGGGCGGCCCGGAGGAGCCCCTCCGCGTAGCCCGGCTGGCTCACGAACACGCTCCCCTGCAGCCGCGACATCCACAGCGCCACCTGGCTGGGACGCACCGCCTGGCCGCCGCCGAGGTGCGCGCCGGCCATCCCCGCGGCCTGGGTCGCGTAGTACGTGAACCAGTGGGCGAGGTCGCCGCCGTACGGCAGCGAGGAGATGACGACGTCCTGGCGCGATGCGCCCATCACCGCCATCATCCGCGCGCCGGCCTGAGCCGCCGCGACCAGGTCGCGGATCGTGTAGCCGACCACCGGCCCGCCGGTCAGCGGCAGGTGCAGGTGGACGGGCTTGAACTCCTCGGCCAGGACGCGCTCGGCGGCCTCGTCCCCGCGGAGGAGCTTCTCGCGCGCCACCCGTCGGAGCACCGAGCGGTGGACCCACCGCTTCAGCGAGTGCTCGTCGGGGCGGAGCAGCGCCTGGAACGGCCGCGAGGGATCGCCCTCGGCCCGGAACTGCTCCCGTGACGTCAGGGGCAGGCGCTCCAGGTCCTTCAGCTTGCGGATGTCCGTCGGACGCACGCCCGCCTGCTCGAAGACCTTCCGGTAGAAAGGGCTGAACGGGTAGAGGTAGCGGCGGAGGAAGTCCCGGAGGAGGGCCTCCTGCAGGCGGACCTGGTCCCGCGCGGGGAGCCCGTCCCACGGCCTGGCCACGAAGCGTCCCCCCTTCCAGAGTTCTCGAACCGCTCGCCACGGGCGCAAACCGACGAAGCCGGGCCCTCGAGGCCCGGCCCCGCGCATCCTACGGGCGGGCTCGGTGCCGGTTCAACTCTCGTTCGGATGGTTCAATCGACACGTGCGACGCGCGCTCGCCCTCGGACTGATCGTGGCGGTGCTCGGCCTGCCCGCCTGCGACCTGTTCGGGGGCGATCCGGAGCCCTCCAGCGAGCCCTCGGTGCCCGCGGCGGGCGACCGATCGCCCGTCCCCGGCCAGCCACCCATCGTGTGGGTGGGGGGCCTCCTGCAGGAGATCGCCGAGAACCGGCTCACGGTCCTGGGCGGGTCCGAGGACCCGGCCGTCCTCCAGCGCCTGGCGGGGGGCGCGACCCGGTTCCTGGTCGCCGACGGGGACGCCTGGCGCGAGCTCGGCGAAGACGAGGCGGCCGGGATCTCGGTCGGCCGCCGGGTGTGCGCCGAGGTCCTGCTGGACGGCTCGAACCTGGTGGCCCTCAGGGTGTTCCTCGACGCCGAGTGCGGGCCGACCGGCGCCGCTCCTTGACCCGCTCGATCGTCTCCTCGATCTTCTCGAGCGGCTGACCGACCCGGTCGACCAGGTCCTTCGCCTCCT
>JBBDTT010000190.1:10907-19208 GCA_040904285.1 Actinomycetota bacterium | reverse complement strand
GCGCTCGAACGTCGTCAGCAGCCAGACCGACCTGCACGAACGCTTCGGTGGCATCGTCCCCGAGCTCGCGTCGCGCGCGCACGTCGAGCGCATCAACCCGCTGATCGACGAGGCGCTGGAGCGTGCCGGGACCCGGTGGCCCGAGATCGACGCCGTCGCGGTCACGGTGGGACCGGGCCTGGTGGGCGCGCTCCTGGTCGGCATCGCCACCGCGAAGGCCGTGTCGCTGGCCCGGGGGATCCCCCTCCTCGGCGTGAACCACCTGGAGGGCCACCTGTACGCGAACGCCCTGGAGCACGGCCCCCTCGAGTTTCCCTTCGTCGCGTTCATCGTCTCGGGCGGGCACACCATGCTCGTCCACGCGCCGCGCGAGCACCGCTACGATCTGCTCGGCCAGACCCTGGACGACGCCGCGGGCGAGGCCTTCGACAAGATCGCGCGGTTCCTCGGCCTCGGCTATCCCGGCGGCCCCGAGATCGACCGCGTGGCCCGGGAGGGCAACCCCCACGCGATCAGGTTCCCGAGGGCGCTGAGCGGCTCCGGGGACTACGACTTCTCGCTGTCGGGCTTGAAGACCGCGGTGATCCGCCACGTGAAGTCCGAGCGGGATGCGGGGCGCGAGCCGAACGTCGCCGACATCGCCGCCTCGTTCCAGGAGGCGATCGTGGACGTCCAGGTCGCGAAGACCCTCGCCGCCGCCGACGCCCTGGGCGTGAAGCGCGTCGTCCTCGGCGGCGGGGTGGTGGCGAACACCCGCCTCCGGGAGCGGATGCGGGAGGCGACCGAGCAGGCGGGCGTCGCCCTGCTGCACCCCTCACCCGAGCTGGCGACCGACAACGCCGCGATGATCGCGGCCGCCGCCCACCCGAGGCTCATGGCCGGAGAACGAACCCCGCTCGACGTGACGGCGACGCCCTCCCTGCCGCTCGCCTGACGGGGGAGACCGGGCCGAGCGCCGGGTAGAGTTCGCGCGTGGCGACGAACGTGCTGGTGACGGGGGCCGCCGGGTTCATCGGGTCACATCTGGTGGACCGGTTGCTGGCCGAGGGGAAGCGGGTCGTGGGCATCGACGACCTGTCCACCGGACGTATCGCGAACCTGTCGGAGTCCCGGCAGTACGGACAGTCCTTCACGTTCTACAACCTCGACATCCGCTCCGACGGCCTCTCGACGCTGGTGGAACGGCACCGCCCCGAGGTGGTCATGCACCTCGCCGCCCAGTCCGGAGTCCGGCCCTCGCTCGAGAACCCGATCCACGACGCGAGCGTCAACGTGATGGGCCTGCTCAACGTCCTCGAGGCGTCGGTACGGGCCGGCGCGCGCAAGGTGGTGTTCGCATCCTCCGGCGGCACGATCTACGGAGAGCCGCGCAAGTTCCCGGTGAAGGAGTCCGCGGCGAACGCCGGCCAGCCGCAGTCGCCGTACGGCGTCACCAAGAAGCTCGCGCTCGACTACCTGCGCTACTACCAGCGGCATCGGGGGCTCGCGTTCACCGCGCTGGCCCTCGGGAACGTCTACGGACCCCGCCAGGACCCGACCGGCGAGGCCGGCGTCGTCGCGATCTTCATCGGCAAGATGCTGCAGGGCGAGCAGGCGACGGTCTTCGGCGACGGCAACCAGACGCGCGACTACGTCTTCGTCGACGACGCCGTCCACGCCTTCGCCCTCGCCGCCGCCGAGGGGGGCAACGGGAAGCTCCTGAACGTCGGCACGGGCCTCGAGACGAGCGTCAACGGCCTGTACAGGATGCTCGCCGAGATCACGGGCCACAACGGAGAGCCCGGGGCCGGGCCGCTGCCGAAGGGCGAGATCCGCCGGATCGCGCTGGACAACGCCGCGGCCGCCTCGGAGATCGGCTGGAAGCCGTGGACGCACCTCGAGGACGGCCTCAAGGAGACGGTCGCGTACTGGCGAGGCTGAGATGGAGGGGCGTCCCCGGGTCCGCGTGTTCACCGACCCCGACGCGCCGGAGGCGTTGCTCGCCGAGATCCACGGCTTCCTGGTCGAGGCGTTCGAGGGCCGCTTCTCCGCCGAGGACTGGGAGCACACCGCGGGCGGATCCCGCGTCGTGGTCCTGGACGGGGACGCCCCCGTGTCCCACGCGGCCGTCGTTCCCCGGCTGCTGCGCGTGGGTCCCCGCGAGTTGGCGGCGGGGTATGTCGAGGGGGTGGGGACCGCGCCCGGCAGACAGGGAGAGGGGCTCGCCTCGCTGGCGATGACGGAGGCCGGGAAGCTCCTGCCCGGCCGGTTCGAGATGGGCGCCCTGTCCACGCCCGTCCCCGGCTTCTACGAGCGCCTCGGGTGGGAGCGCTGGCGCGGCCCGACCTTCGTCCGCGAGGGCACGCAGCTCAAGCGCACGCCCGATGAGGACGGCGGGATCATGGTGCTGCGCTTCGGTCCCAGCCGGGCCGTCGACCTCGAGGCGCCGATCGCGTGCGAGGCCCGTTCCGGGGACGACTGGTAGCGCGGAAGCGAGCGAACCACGCGACACCGAATCTCCACACCGCGAGGACGAACCGCGGACACCGCCTCCCTACACTGGACGCATGGGCCGTCCGATGATCGCCGTGATCGAGGACGAGGCCACGATCGCGAACGCGGTCGCCGCCCGTCTACGCCGCGAAGGCTTCGACGTCGAGACCGCGGGCGACGGACCCTCCGGCGTCGAGTTGTGCGAGCGAACCCGGCCCGACCTCGTGGTCCTCGACGTCATGCTCCCGGGGTTCGACGGCCTGGAGGTGTGTCGCCGCATCCAGCGCGAGCGCGGCGTCCCGGTCCTGATGCTGACGGCGCGCGACGACGAGGAGGACGTCCTGGTGGGCCTCGGGATCGGGGCCGACGATTACCTGACCAAGCCGTTCAGCGCCCGTGAGCTCGTGGCCCGGGTCAAGGCGCTCCTGCGCCGCGTCCAGCGAGCCCCCGAGCCGGAGCGCGCCCGCGTGGACGCCGGTCCGCTGTCGATCGACCCGGCGCGCCGCGAGGTCCGGGTGGAGGGGGAGGATGTGCACCTCACGCCGATCGAGTTCGACCTGCTGTACGCCCTGGCCGGCCGCCCGGGCATCGTGCACTCGCGCGAGCGGCTGCTGGTCGACGTCTGGGGGTATCGCGACGGCCTCGGCGCGCGGACCGTCGACTCTCACGTGCGGACGCTCCGCCGCAAGCTCGGCGCGGACGTGATCCGAACGGTGCACGGTGTGGGCTATGCGTTCCGCGACGGCGAGGGGGACGACGAGTGAGCAAGCGTCCCCTCGATTTCGCTCCGACGATCAAGTTCAAGCTCGGCGCGGTCATCCTCGCCGCGGTCGCGGTGGTCGTCGCGGTGATCTCGCTCGGCGCGGTGACGAGCATCCCGTTCGTCGTGGTCGGTGTCGTCGCGGCCGGCCTGGCCCTGCTGGTGGTGCAGCTGCTCGCACGGGGCATGACCTCGCCGCTTCGGGAGATGGCCCGCGCGGCCACCGCGATGTCGCGGGGCGACTATTCGCAGCGCGTGACGGCCACCTCGCGCGACGAGGTGGGGGAGCTGGCCCGCGCGTTCAACTCGATGGCGGGGGAGCTGGCCGAGATCGCCCGCCAGCGACGCGACCTGATCGCCAACGTGTCACACGAGCTCCGCACCCCGATCAGCGCGATGCAGGCCGTCCTCGAGAACCTGGTCGACGGTGTCGAGCCCCCCGACCCCGAGACGCTGTCGACCGTCCTCGCGCAGGTCGAGCGGCTGGGACGGCTGGTCTCGCAGCTCCTCGACCTCTCGCGGCTGGAATCGGGCGCGGTTCCGATCGAGCGCCGTCCCTTCGAGGTCAGACCCGTCCTCGAACAGGCCCTCCGCGAGAGCGAGGTCCAGGCCGCGCATCGCGAGCGTGAGCCCGCGGTGAGGTTCGACCTTTCCGTCGAACCCGCGCGGCTCTCCGTGGAGGGTGATCCCGAGCGCGTCCACCAGGTGGTGTCCAACCTGGTGCAGAACGCCGTTCGCCACTCGCCGGCGGGCGGCACGGTGTCGATCGTGGCTCGAGGGGAGAACGGCCACGTTCGGATCGACGTGGCCGACGAGGGGCCCGGCATCCCCGAGCCCGACGCGTCGAGAGTGTTCGAGCGGTTCTACCGGTCCGACGCTGCGCGCTCGTCGGCCGGGGGCGGCACGGGCCTCGGCCTGGCGATCGCGCGATGGATCGTGGACCTCCACGGCGGGGAGATCCGGGTCGAGGCCAACCAGCCGACGGGCTGCCGGATGGTCGTCCAGCTCCCCAGGAGCGCGCGATGACCCAGGAGACGCTGGTTCGTCCCGCCGACGTCACCCCCAGGGCGGGGTCGCGGTACGCGGCCGCGGTCCTGGCGGCCTCGATCCTGGCCGCCGTGCTCATCCCCGGTCCGGCGCCGGGCCTGAACCTCCCCCTGCTGGCCCTGGCGGCGGGGGGCGCCGTCTACCAGGCGCGGCCGAGGGAGATATCCGCGACCGTGTGGCTCTACGCGGGGCTCGGCTTCCTGCTCTCCCTGACCGCGGTGGTCCGGGCGGCCGAATGGGTCGTCGCGGTCAACGCCCTCGCCCCGCTCCTCCTGGCCGGCCTGGCCGCGACGGAGGCGCGGACGGCGGCGGACATGGCGTGGACGCCCTTCGCCCTCCTGGGTCGCCTCCCTCGAGCGGCCGGGTTCCTGGCCTCGTCGATGGCGCCGAGCCGCGGCCGCGCTCGCCCCGTCCTGCGCGGGACGCTGCTGGCGGCCGCCCTGGTGACCGTGTTCGGCCTCCTGTTCGGCAGCGCCGACCGTGCGTTCGCCGACCTGATCTCGCGCGTCCTGCCCGGATGGGATCTCGGGTCGATCCCGCTGCGGATCGTGGTCTTCGTCGTCGCCGCGATCGCGATCGGGACCCTGGGCCTGGCGCGGGCGACGGCTCCGCACCCGGCACCCGACGGTCTGCCGGTCTTCGGGACTCGACCCGGGGAGCCGCCGCTGTCACGCACCGAGTGGACCATCGCGCTCGGGGCGCTCGACGCGTTGTTCGCGGTCTTCGTCGGGGTGCAGGTCGCGGTGCTGTTCGGAGGCCACGAGCACGTGTTCCAGACCCCCGGCCTCACCTACGCCGAGTACGCCCGGCAGGGGTTCTTCCAGCTCCTCGCGGTCGCGGTGCTCG
This sequence comes from Actinomycetota bacterium, assembly GCA_040904285.1. Taxonomy (GTDB): domain Bacteria; phylum Actinomycetota; class UBA4738; order UBA4738; family JBBDTT01; genus JBBDTT01. Next base: position 14,083 of record JBBDTT010000190.1, on the reverse strand, counting down.
TCCTGGCCGTCCTCGGGGCCGTGGTGCGGTTCGGCGCCGTCGACGTCCGCCGGATGCGACTGCTCGCCGGAGCGCTCTGTGCGCTGACCTTCGTCGTGCTGGGGTCGGCCGTGCATCGGCTGGGGCTGTACGAGGAGACCTTCGGGTTCACCCAGGAGCGGCTGGTGGTTCACGCGGTCACCTGGTGGCTCGGCGCGCTGTTCGTGCTGGTCCTCGCCGCGGGCGCCGTCTGGCGGGGGGCGTGGCTGCCTCGTGCCGTCGTGGTCCTCACGGCCGCCGGGCTGCTGGCGTTCACGCTGGCAAACCCCGACGCGCTGGTGGCCTCGCGCAATGTCGAGCGCTTCTCCAGGACGGGAAGCCTCGACCTCGACTACCTTGGGGCGGGCATGAGTGCCGACGCCGTGCCCGCGCTGCAGCGGCTGCCCCAGCCCTACCGCGACTGCGTCTTGTGGCCGGTAGCGGCCCGGTTGGGGAACGACGACGGATGGACCGGGTTCAATCTCGCCAGGAGCCGGGCCCGAATGCTCCTGGAAGGCCTGAAGCGGCCGACGGCGCCGTGTCCGGTGGAGGTGCCATGACGAGGGGAACGACGACGCTGGAGCTCACCGCGGAGCGCCGGCTGGGGTGTACGGACCTCACGGACGAGCTCCGCCGCGCGGTGAAGGACTCGGGGGTGACCGAGGGCCTCGTCGTCGCGTTCACGGCCCACACCACCTGTGCGCTCCTCATCAACGAGTGGGAGGACGGCGCGCTGCGTGACTTCACCGACCGCCTCGAGGCACTCGTTCCGGCCGAGGTCTACTACGCCCACGACGACATGGACCGCCGCACCGACGCGGAGGAGCACGAGCGCCCGAACGGCCGCTCTCACGTCGTCCAGATGCTCGTGGGTGGTACCAGCCACGCCATCCCGGTGATCGCCGGAGAGCCCGCCCTCGGACGGTGGCAGCGCCTGATCCTGATCGAGCTCGACGAACCCAAGCCCCGCACGGTCGTGTTCCAGGCCTTCGGCGATTAGCCCCGGATCCTCCACTTGGCGGTTGGGCGCTCTCCTCGGTAGACTGTTAGCACTCGCAGCCAGCGAGTGCTAACTCGTAGACGTATCAAGGAGGCACGAATGGCCAAGGGTGGATTCAGCCTGGAGCCCCTCGAGGACCGGATCGTGGTCAAGCCGGGCGAGGAAGAGGAGACCACGGTCTCCGGCATCGTCATCCCCGACACCGCGAAGGAGAAGCCCCAGGAGGGCGAGGTCGTCGCGGTCGGTCCGGGCCGGTTCAACGAGGACGGTGACGGCCGCGTTCCGGTCGACGTCAAGGTCGGGGACAAGGTCATCTATTCGAAGTACGGCGGCACCGAGGTCAAGGTCGAGGGTGACGAGTACCTGATCCTGTCCGCCCGCGACGTCCTCGCGATCATCAAGAAGTAGCTCCCGAACAACCGGGGAGATCATCAAGAGGTAGCTCCCGACCAACCGCGACTACCAGGGAAAGGCTCCGCATGCCAATCAAGCTGCTCAAGTACATGGACGAGGCCCGGCGTTCGCTCGAGGCCGGCGTCGACAAGCTCGCCGACGCCGTCTCGGTCACGCTGGGACCGAAGGGACGCAACGTCGTCCTGGACAAGAAGTGGGGCGCCCCCACCATCACGAACGACGGCGTGACGATCGCCAAGGAGATCGAGCTCGACGACCCGTGGGAGAACCTCGGAGCTCAGCTCGCCAAGGAGGTCGCCACCAAGACGAACGACGTGGCCGGCGACGGCACGACGACCGCGACGGTGCTCGCCCGGGCGATGGTCAAGCTCGGGATGAAGAACGTGGCCGCCGGTGCCAACCCGATGGCTCTGAAGCGGGGCATCGAGAAGGCCGTCGTGGCCGCCGTCGAGGCCATCAAGAAGCAGTCCAAGGAGATCGAGGGCAAGGACGAGATCGCGCACGTTGCCGCGATCTCCGCCGCCGACCCGACGATCGGCGAGGTCATCTCCGAGGCCCTCGACAAGGTGGGCAAGGACGGCGTCGTCACGGTCGAGGAGTCGCAGACCTTCGGCATGGAGCTCGAGTTCACCGAGGGGATGCAGTTCGACAAGGGCTACATCTCGCCGTACTTCGTCACCGACCAGGAGCGCATGGAGGCGGTGTTCGAGGAGCCCTACATCCTGCTGGTCAACAAGAAGATCTCGGCGGTGAAGGACCTGCTGCCGATCCTCGAGAAGGTGATCCAGGCCGGCAAGCCGCTCGTGATCGTGTCCGAGGACGTCGAGGGCGAGGCCCTGGCGACCATGGTCGTGAACAAGATCCGAGGGACCTTCCAGTCAGCGGCCGTCAAGGCGCCGGGGTTCGGGGACCGCCGCAAGGCCATGCTCCAGGACATGGCGATCCTGACGGGCGGCCAGGTCATCTCCGAGGAGGTGGGCCTGAAGCTCGAGAACACGGCGCTGGACCTGCTCGGCCGGGCCCGGCGCGTCGTCATCACCAAGGACGACACGACGATCGTCGAGGGCCAGGGCGAGGCCGACGACATCAAGGGCCGGATCAACCAGATCAAGTCCGAGATCGACAACACGGACTCGGACTGGGACAAGGAGAAGCTGCAGGAGCGCCTCGCGAAGCTCTCCGGCGGCGTGGCCCTGGTGAAGGTCGGCGCGGCCACCGAGGTCGAGCTCAAGGAGAAGAAGCACCGGATCGAGGACGCGTTGTCCGCGACGCGGGCCGCGGTCGAGGAGGGCATCGTCGCCGGGGGCGGCGTGGCCCTGATCCGCGCGGAGGACGCACTCGACAAGCTGAAGCTCGAGGGCGACGAGGCGACCGGGGCCAGCATCGTCCGGCGCGCGCTCGCCGAGCCGGCGCGGCTCATCGCCGAGAACGCCGGCTACGAGGGCTCGGTCATCGTCCAGCAGATCCGGGCCGAGGGCGACAACCGCGGGTTCAACGCCGCCACCGGGACGTGGGGCGACCTCGTCAAGGAGGGCGTCGTGGACCCGGCCAAGGTGACCCGCTCGGCGCTGCAGAACGCGGCCTCGATCGCCGCGCTCGTGCTCACCACCGAGGCGAGCGTGGTCGAGAAGCCCGAGGACGAGGAGGACGCCGCCGGCGGAGGCCAGCACGGCGGCCACATGCACTGAGCCGCGAGGCTCGTGAGGGCGAGAGCTACGCGGGGGGGGGGTGCAGCCCCCCCCCC
>JBBDTT010000190.1:0-10897 GCA_040904285.1 Actinomycetota bacterium | reverse complement strand
GGCGCCAGGCCGAGCACGTAGCCCAGGCTGAGCAGGCCGGTCACCGCGGCGAGGATCCACCACAGCAGCGATTCGGGGCAGCGGTCGACGCCGTCGATCGTCGTGCACTCCAGGCCGACGGCGGCCGTCGCTCCGAACACCAGGAACCCGAGCGCGGTCGGGATCGCGAACGCCCACCCCCAGAACCACAGGTCCTCGACGCGCTGTGCGACGAGCACGGCGAACATCGCGGCGGCCAGCAGCTGGATCCCGACGATCCGGACCCACGCGTACTCGTAGAGGGGGAGCTGGTCGAAGGCCTGGACGAGCACGAACCGGGGGAGCGCGGCGAGGAGCAGGCCGATCACCACCGAGGTGGCCGCCTGGACGTACAGCACCCGCCTGAGCACGCGCATCGGCTGGTAGGATACCCGCGCCGTCGCGCGCCCCCGTCCGGGCGCGCTCCTCGAAGGGACCCTGAGCCGATCGTGAGCACCGACGCGCGCGTGGCCGTCATCGGCCTCGACTGCGGCACCCCGCAACTGCTCTTCGACTCCCTGAAGGACGAGGTCCCCAACATCAACAAGCTCATCGAGCGGTCGATGTGGGGCGAGCTCGAGTCGATCACCCCGCCGATCACGGTCCCGGCCTGGGCCTGCGCGATGAGCGGGAAGACCCCCGGCCAGCTCGGGATCTACGGCTTCCGCAACCGCAAGGACTCGACCTACGACGGCCTGTCGATCGCGACCAGCGATGCCGTGAAGGAGGCTCAGGTCTGGGACCTCCTGGGCGCGCAGGGCAAGAAGTCCCTGCTCATCGGCGTGCCCCCCGGCTACCCGCCGAAGCCGGTGGAGGGATGGCGCGTCTCGTGCTTCCTCACCCCGCCCTCGGCGAAGTCCTACACGTGGCCCCCGGAGCTCGCCGCCGAGGTCGAGGAGGAGGTCGGCGAGTACATCTTCGACATCCCCAACTTCCGCGAGCAGGGGTTCGAGCACGTCCACCAGCAGGTCTACGCGATGACCGAGCGGCGGTTCAAGGTCACGCGCCGGCTGATCAAGAACAAGCCGTGGGACTACTTCATGCTGGTGGAGATGGGGCCCGACCGCCTGCACCACGTGTTCTGGCACTTCTGCGACCCCGCCCACCCGAAGTACGTGCCGGGGAACCCCTTCGAGTCGGCGTTCCGCGACTACTACCGGTACCTCGACAAGGAGGTCGGCTCGCTCCTGGAGCTGATCCCCGACGACGTCGTCACGATCCTGATGTCGGACCACGGCGCGCGGCCGATGATCGGCGGCGTCTGCTTCAACGACTGGCTGCAGCGCGAGGGGTTCCTGGCGCTCTCGGGCGGGCTCGACGGACCCACGCCCATCGCCAAGGCCCCCATCGACTGGTCGAAGACGGTGGCGTGGGGCGACGGCGGGTACTACGGGCGGCTGTTCCTCAACGTCCAGGGGCGCGAGCCTCAGGGCGTGATCGCCCCGGCCGACTACGAGAAGGTCCGCGAGGACCTCACGCAGCGCCTTGAGTCCCTCGTCGACCACGAGGGCAAGCCGATGGGCACGATCGTCCACAGGCCCGAGGACGTCTACACGCAGGTGCGGGGCGTTGCCCCGGACCTGATCGTCTACTTCGGCGACCTGGAGTGGCGCTCGGTCGGTACGATCGGGACGGGAAACGTGTACACCTTCGAGAACGACACCGGCCCGGACGGGGCGAACCACGCGCAGTTCGGCGTGTTCGCGATGTCGGGGGCTCCCGGGCAGCCCACGGGCCGCCGGGAGGGCCTGCGCCTGGTGGATGTGGGACCGACGATCATGAAGCTCTACGGGCTCGAACCGCCCGAAGACGTGACCGGAAGGAGCATGCTGTGACGGAGACGCAGACCGCGGTGCAGGAACGCGCCGCACGGACGGGGGGCGAGCCGCGGGGCTTCTGCCTGTGGTTCACGGGGCTGTCGGGGGCCGGGAAGTCGACCCTCGCCGAGATGGTCGTCGGAGAGCTCCAGCACCGCGATGTGCGGGTCGAGATCCTCGACGGCGACATCGTGCGCACCAACCTGTCGAAGGGCCTCGGTTTCTCCAAGGAGGACCGGGACACGAACATCCTCCGCATCGGCTTCGTCGCCCACCTGCTTCAGCGCAACGGTGTCGGCGTCGTCGTGTCGGCGATCTCGCCGTACAAGATCGTTCGCGACCAGTGCCGGGCCATGATGGGCGAGGACTTCATCGAGGTCTTCGTGAACGCGCCGCTCGCGGTCTGCGAGCAGCGCGACGTCAAGGGCCTGTACGCGAAGGCCCGATCGGGGGAGCTCAAGGGGTTCACGGGGATCGACGACCCGTACGAGCCTCCGGATCACCCCGAGCTCGAGCTTCGCACCGACGAGCTCTCCCCCACCGCGTGTCTCGACCGTATCCTGTCCCTGCTCACCGAGCGGGGGTACCTGTCGTGAATGGGCGTTCGGGACGTCCCGCCGGAATTGCGATGGTCGTGGGGACGCTGCTCGTCATCATCTCGACCTTCCTGGTGTGGTTCACGTTCACCGTCCGAGGGACCAGCGAACAGGCAGTCAAGGGCGTGGCGAACGATGATGGCACCGTCCTCGTCATGGCCGTTTCTGCGGTCACACTGGCCACCGCGGTACTCGTCCTCGGCCTGATCCTGGCGATCAGGGGCCGCGGCCGGGGCCTGGCGATCGCGGGACTGGTCGTCTCACTCATCCTGCTCGTGATCACCGGGTACGCGGCCTTCGCCCCGGAAGCCGCAATCGTGGCGCTCGAGGCGAAAGAGATCGGGGAGGGACTGGGCGTCTCCGAAAGCGAAGCGAAGCGGCTCCTCGAGGAGGCGTTCGACACGGGCCGGTACTCCGCCACCGCTGGGGTCGGGTCGTTCCTCGCTTTCGCGGGCTCCCTGCTTGCGCTGGGCGCTTCCATCGCGGGCATCGCGACGGGAGGCCGAAAGCCGGAGGCAGTCGTGGCGCCGCCCGCGCCGGGAGCGTTCCCTCCGGCCGCTCCGCCTCCGCCCCCACCCTCGGCGCCGCCGGCACCCTGACCTCGCGGAGTCCCGCGATGTCCCAGCCGGCGCGGCCGGTGAGGAACCGCGTCTCGGCCGTCCTGGCGATGGCGGGCGCCTTCGTGACCGTCGCGGCCACCTTCCTGCCCTGGTACGCGGGCGACGTGTTGCTGGTGCGTCCTGCTCCCGGGAGGGAGGGCGACGGAACCGCCAGCGGCATCGAGCTCACCCTGGGCCTCGTCGTGCTGATCGTCGCGCTGGTTCTGCTCGTCCTCGGCTTCGCCGACTCCCGGGGCGCGGCCCGAGGCCGGTGGCTCGCCGCCGTCACACTCGGGGTCTCACTCCTGCTCTGCGCGGGGAGTGGCTATGCCGCCCTGACGCCCGAGTCCGCGGTCACCCGGGTGGAGGGTGCGCGCATCTCGAACTTTCTCGGGGTCGATGCCGGGAGATTCAAGGACGTCCTGGTTCGCGGCTTCGACGAGGGCGACCTCGAGGTTCGCCCGGCGATCGGCGCCTACCTTGCGCTGGCCGGGGCCGCGCTCGCGGCGGCGGGCTCGATCTGGGGCGTCCGAGCCGCCCGCCGCGAGGATCCCGCTCCGCCGTCCCCGATCGACTGAGTTTCTCCTTCAGGCCGGGGTTCCGCCGCATCCGCCGCAGCCGGAGCGCTCCAGGGTAGGGGTCGCTCGTCTGGTAACGTTCGTTCATGGAGGATCTCGAACGCCTGCCCTTCCCCGGGCGGGCGTTTCGCGTTTTCAGCCGGGACGAGCGGACGGGGTAGGAGGCCATGCCAGAGATCGAGATCGGCAAGGGGAAGACGGCCCGACAGGCCTACGGGTTCGACGATGTTGCCATCGTGCCCAGCCGGCGAACCCGCGATCCCGACGACGTGGACATCGCGTGGGAGATCGACGCCTACCGCTTCGAGCTCCCGCTGATGGCCTCGGCCATGGACGGGGTGGTCTCGGTGGACAGCGCGATCGCCGTCGGGAAGATGGGCGGGCTCGCCGTCCTGAACCTCGAGGGCCTGCAGACGCGCTACGAGGACCCAGACCCGATCCTCGAGGAGATCGCGGCCCTGGCCCCCGAGAAGGCTACCCGCCGGATGCAGGAGCTCTATCAGGAGCCGATCAAGGACGAGCTGATCGTGCGCCGCATCAAGGAGGTCAAGGAGGCCGGCGTCGTGACCGCGGCCTCGCTCACCCCCCAGCGCACGTCCCAGTACTCGGGCCTGATCCTCGAGGCGGGGCTGGACATCTTCGTCATCCAGGGAACCGTGGTCTCGGCCGAGCACGTCTCCACCCGGAGCGAACCGCTCAACCTCAAGGAGTTCATCGCCCGCTTCGAGATCCCCGTGATCGTGGGTGGGTGCGCCTCGTTCTCGACCGCCCTGCACCTCATGCGGACCGGCGCCGCGGGCGTCCTGGTCGGCGTCGGCCCGGGGGCGGCGTGCACGACCCGAGGCGTCATCGGCGTGGGCGTGCCGCAGGCGACGGCGATCGCCGACGCCGCCGCGGCCCGGATGGAGCACCTCCGCGAGACCGGGCGGTACTGCCACGTGATCGCGGACGGCGGCATGCGCACCGGCGGCGACGTGGCCAAGGCGATCGCGATGGGCGCCGACGCGGTGATGCTCGGCTCACCCCTCGCGCGGTCGTACGAGGCTCCCGGCCGCGGCTACCACTGGGGGATGGCCACGTTCCACCCGAGCCTCCCCCGAGGGACCCGGGTGGCCACGAAGCAGATCGGCACGCTCGAGGAGATCCTCCTCGGCCCGGCTCACGAGAACGACGGCACGCTGAACCTGTTCGGTGCGCTGCGGATGTCGATGGCCACCACGGGCTACGCGGACCTCAAGGAGTTCCAGAAGGCCGAGGTCATCGTCGCCCCGGCCATCAAGACCGAGGGGAAGGACCTGCAGCGGGCTCAGCACGTGGGCATGGGATGACCCGGCGATGACGGAGGACCCGCGCCCGGTCCTGGTCGTCGACTTCGGGGCCCAGTACGCCCAGCTGATCGCGAGGCGGGTCCGGGAGTGCAACGTCTACTCCGAGATCGTCCCCCATGACGTGTCCGCGGCCGAGCTCCGGCGGCGCCGCCCGGCCGGCCTGATCCTGTCCGGCGGTCCGGCGAGCGTCTACGAGCCCGGCGCCCCCCAGCTCGACCCCGCGTTCCTGGACGTGGGCGCCCCCGTCCTGGGCATCTGCTACGGGCTGCAGGCCATGGCCCTGGCCCTGGGTGGCGAGGTGGCCCACAGCGGCGTCCGCGAGTACGGCAAGACCGACCTCGCCGTGACGTCTCCCGGCGTCCTCCTCAAGGACCTCCCCCCCGAGCAGACCGTGTGGATGAGCCACGGCGACGCCGTGTCGCGTCCGCCCGAGGGCTTCCGCACCACCGCCACGACCGCGGCCACGCCGGTGGCGGCGATGGAGGACCCCGAGCGAGGCCTGTACGCGGTCCAGTTCCATCCCGAGGTCGCGCACACCCCTCGTGGGCAGGACGTCATGAAGCGGTTCCTCTACGACGCGTGCGGGCTGATGCCCGACTGGACACCGATCACGGTGGTGGAGCGCGCGGTCGAGGCCGTCCGCGTCCAGGCGGGCGACGAGGCGAAGGTCCTGTGCGCGCTGTCCGGCGGCGTCGACTCGGCCGTCGCTGCGCTCCTCGTCCACCGGGCCGTGGGCGACCGGCTGATGTGCGTGTTCGTCGACACGGGCCTGTTGCGCGACGGTGAGCCGGAGCAGGTCGAGGAGACGTTCCGCGGGCACTTCGGGATCGACCTGGTCCACGTGAAGGCCGAGGACCGGTTCCTGGCCAGGCTCGCCGGCGTGACCGACCCCGAGGACAAACGCAAGCGGATCGGGGAGGAGTTCATCCGCGTCTTCGAGGAGGTCGCCCGTGAGCAGACCCAGGCGAAGTTCCTGGTCCAGGGCACCCTGTATCCCGACGTCATCGAGTCCGGGAGCCGCACGGCGGCAAAGATCAAGAGCCACCACAACGTGGGCGGGCTGCCCGAGCACATGGACTTCGACCTGATCGAACCCCTCCGGGACCTGTTCAAGGACGAGGTCCGCAAGGTCGGGGAGGAGCTCGGCCTGCCCGAGGAGATCGTGTGGCGCCAGCCGTTCCCCGGCCCCGGCCTGGCCGTGCGCATCATCGGCGAGGTCACCCGCGAGCGCCTGGACATCCTCCGCGGGGCCGACCGCATCGTCCAGGAGGAGGTCCGCCGGGCGGGGATGCAGCGGGAGCTCTGGCAGGCGTTCGCCGTCCTGCCGGCGATCCGCAGCGTGGGGGTGATGGGCGACGGCCGGACGTACGCGTACCCGATCGCGATCCGCGCCGTCACCAGCGAGGACGCGATGACGGCGGACTGGGCACGCCTTCCGTACGAGGTCCTGGAGCGGATGTCGAGCCGGCTGGTGGCCGAGGTCGTCGGCGTCAACCGGGTCGTCTACGACATCTCCTCGAAGCCCCCCTCGACGATCGAGTGGGAATAGTCCGACACCGACCCCGGCGGGCGTTTTCCCGCAAATGATCCGAACGGACTATTGAGCCCGGCCCCCGAACGTCCGATGTGGACTCGGCAACCCACGGACGAAAGGGGCAAGCATGGATTCGAAGGACCACCACGAACGGGGTAGCGAGGAACGGAGCACCGGGCGGAAGCTGCTGCTCACGGTCCTCGCCCTCGGGCTGATCGGCATCGTCGCGGGCTTTGGCACGTGGTCAGCGTTCAGCTCGACCACGGCGAACGTGGGGAGCTCGTTCTCCACCGGAACCGTGACGCTGACCGACGACGACCTGGAAGTCGCGATGCTCTCCCTGTCGAACGCGAAGCCGGGAGACGCGGACACCTCCTGCATCAACGTCACGTACACCGGCTCGCTTCCGGCCACGGTGCGCCTGTACGGCGCCACCACGGGCACCGGACTTGACGAGTACCTGAACCTGACGGTGACCAGGGGTACCATCGCCGTCCCCGCATTCGACTCCTGCGCGGCGTTCGTGGCGGACGTCACCAACTACACCGGCGCGGGTGCGGGCGTGATGTACAGCGGCACCCTCGAGGACTTCGCGGACTCATACGCCGCGGGCCTGGTCGATCCGACCTCGGGCTCCCCGGAGTCGTGGACGAATCCGGAGAACCACGCGTACCGGTTCACCGTCTCGGTCGTGGATGACGACGACGCCCAGGGGCTGAACGCCGGCCAGACCTTCACCTGGGAGGCCCGGAGCGCCTGATGAGCGCGATCGGCCTCTCGCTCGAGCGGGGCCGGGGGCGGGCGCGGCGATGGCTGGACGTCGCCGCGCTCGTCCTGTCTCTCGCGTCCGGCGCGCTCCTCGCCGTGGTGGTCGCCGGCCTGGCGATCGGGCTGCGGCCCCTGGTCGACCGTTCGGACAGCATGGCGCCCGCGATCCGGGCCGGGGACGTGGTCGTCGTGCGCATGGTCGAGCCCGCCCGGGTAGCCCGGGGGGACGTGGTGACGTTCCGCGATCCGTCGCGGCAGGGCGACCTGGTCACGCACCGGGTGGTCCGGATGCGCCGGGAGGGCGGCGCCTACGCGTTCGTGACCCGAGGCGACGCCAACACCGGCGTCGAGCGCTGGGCGATCCCCGTCGACGGCCGCCTCGGACGCCTGGCCCTGCGCGTTCCCAACGCCGGGTATGCGGTCGCCTGGCTGGGCGTCCCCACGGTCCGGCTGGCCGTGGTCACCGGCACCTCGGTCCTGCTCGGCGTCGCCGTGCTCCGGCGCATCTGGCGGCGTTGAAGCCGTGCGCCGGGCGGCCCTCCTCGCGGTCGTGATCGCCCTCGGGGTCGTGGTTCGCCCGACCTGGAGCGCGTTCTCCGCCTCCACCGTGAACGAGGACAACGCGTTCTCGGCCGCAGGCTCGTTCTGCACGGCGCCGGGAACCCAGACCCTGGTCCCGAACGCCGACGCGTTCGTGCGCCAGACGAGCGCGGGCTCGAACTTCGGCACGGCGTCGACGGTCCGGGTGCAGTCGGCCGTGAACCTGCTGCTATTCCCCGACAACGAGCGGACCCTCGTCCGCTTCTCTCTGCCGGCGATCCCCTCCTGGTGCACCCTGACCACGGCCACGCTCCGGATGAACGCGTCCTCGGCCGCAGCCGGGCGAACCCTCCAGGCGATCCGCGCGGCCGCCGCGTGGACGGAGACGGGGGTGACGTGGACCAACCAGCCCGCGACGGCCGGGGCCGCCTCGACGGCCGGGTCGGGCACCGGATGGCGCGAGTGGGACGTGCGGACCCAGGTGGAGGCGATGTACGCCGGGACCAACGCGGGTTTCCTGGTCCGCGACGCGTCGGAGGGCGCGGTCCTCGCACAGACCCAGGTCTTCTCGAGCCGCGAGGGAGCCAACCCGCCCCAGCTCGTCCTGACGTTCGCCTGAAACCTTCCCGTACCCTATGAGGCGTGCCGGAACCGATCCGCATCGCCGACGACGTCGTGTTCGAGGTCCTGGACGGCGAGACCGTCGTCCTGAACCTCACGTCCGGCGAGTACCACACCCTGAACGGCTCCGGGACTCGCGCGTGGCAGCTCATCGAGGAGCACGGCGATCTGGACCGCGTGCGCGCCGCGATGGCCGCCGAGTTCGACGTCGACGAGGACCGGCTGGCCGCCGACCTCGATGCGCTGGTGAGGGACCTCGTTGAGCGCCGGCTCGTCACCGCCGGCTCCTAGCCGCGGGCCGGGCCGGCGCCTGCGGGCGGCGCGGTGGCGGCCTTCCTGCGCCGGACGCCGGAGGAACGGCTGGCGCTCCTGCGGGCGCTGCCCGTCCTGCTGCGGATCGAGGCCGGCCTCCGGCGCGACCCCGTCCCCCGGCTCGCGGCACGGCTCGGCGTGCGGATGGGCACCGAGCCGGACCATCCCCCGCGCCTCGGGACGGTCGAGCTCGACGCGGGAGAGCAGCTGGCGGCCGACGCCGCCCGGCGCCTGGTCCGGCGGTGGCCGGCCTCGGCTCGCTGCCTTCGCCGGTCGCTGCTGCTGGGCCACGCCCTCCGCCACCGCTCGCCGGTCCTGCGGATCGGCGTGGCGCGGCACGACGGGAGGGTGCACGCCCACGCGTGGATCGAGATCGACGGGACGGTCCCACGGGAGTTCGAGCGGGACGTCGACTTCACGCCGCTGCGCCGGGCCCGGCGACGGTGAGCGTCTACCTGGTCCACGGGTTCCGCTTCGACTCGGAGATCCCCCTCGAGGTGCCTGCGGGCGAAGGCCCCGCCGACTACGAGGTGCGCTGGGGCGAGGCCGAGCCGGCGGGTGCGGGGCCGCCGCCGGGAGAGCTCCTCGCCGAGCTGAACGAGGACGGGGTGGCGTACTCGGTGGCTCGAGACGGCGAGACCCTGCGGATGCGTCTGGCGGGGCTGGTCGAGTTCCGGATCGGCCCGGACGCGATCTCGGTGCACATGGATCCGGCGGCGGACCCCGAGATGGCCTCGGTCCTGCTCTCGGGGAGCGTCCCGGCGCTGCTGCACACGGCCGCCGGCACGGGTGTCCTCCACGCCAGCGCGGTGGCTTTCGACGACGGGGCGATCGTGCTGGTCGGCGGGGCCGGGGCCGGCAAGTCGACGCTGAGCGCGGTCTGCTGCGCGGCGGGCGGACGGCTCGTGACCGAGGATCTCCTCCGGCTCCGGATGGATCCTCAGGGCCCGGTCGCGCTGCCGGGGGTGCCGGAGATCCGCCTCAGGCCGCAGGCCGAGGCCCTCGCCGACGCGTTCCCGCCGGAGGTCCGAGGCTCCACCCCCGACGGCCGAACGCGGTTGCGCTTCCCCTCGCCCGAGGAGGCCGCGGTCCGCGTCGTCGTTCTCCCCGTGCCGTCCCGCGAGGTCGATCGTCTCGAGGCGGACCGGCTCCGGCCCGCGGAGGCTCTGGTCGAGCTGGGCCGGTACCCCCGGGTCCTCGGATGGAAGACGCCGGAGGTCCGGATGGCGCGGTTCCGGATGCTCGCCGGGTTGGTGCGGGCGGTGCCCGTGGTTCGAGCCCGGATCCCGTGGGGCCCACCGTTCGATCCCGCGCTCGCGGACCGGCTTCGGGCGCTGGCCACCGGATGAGCCTCCCGCCTCTCGCCAACCTTCTGGCGGTTCGCCGCGACGCTCCGGCCGACGCCGATGCGGTGGAGCGGGGCCTGCGCGAGGACGGCCGGTTCGCCGAGGTCGTCCGTACCGCACCGGGGTGGGTGGTCGGGATCGCTCCGCTGCCGCACGGGACACCCGACCCCCCCGGCGTGCGGGCAGCGGGCCTGTTCTTCGCCGAGGGCCGGGACGTCGCCGGGGCGAGCACTCGCGAGGGTGCGGCGAACGTGGCCCGCCTCGCCCGCGAGCGGCCGGAGCACCTGGCCGAGCTGCCGGGCGACTTCACGTTCCTGGCGTTCGGGCCCGACCGCGGCGCGAGGGTCGTGCGGTCGGCGGCGGGCCGGGTGCCGGTGTATCTGGCGGACGGCGGCCGGGTCATCGGAACCCGGCTCGGCTGGGTGGCGTCGATGCTGCCGGCCGGACCGGAGCTTGATCCGCTCGGCACCGGGGTGTGGCTGACCGGGCTGCCGGTCTTCCCCGACGGCCGCTCGCCGGTGCGGGGAGTCGAGGTGCTGCCGCGGGGCGCGTTGGCGCGGATCGACGAGTCCGGCATCCATCGGGCGACCTACTGGGACCCGAGGCCGGACCGGCTGCAAGCGCCCACGGAGACGCGCTTCCGCGAGCACGCCGAGCGGCTGCGATCGACGTTGCTGGCCACGCTGTCGGCGGAGCTCGATCCGGCCGGAGGCAACCTCCTGTCGCTCTCCGGCGGGATCGACTCGTCGAGCCTGCTCGGTCTGGCCGGCGGGACGCTGGGGCTCCCCGTCTCGGCCATCTCGCTGGTCCCGGCCTCGGGGCCGAAGGTCGAGGTCGAGC
>JBBDTT010000189.1:0-20044 GCA_040904285.1 Actinomycetota bacterium | reverse complement strand
GACGATGAGCTGCAGGAGCAGCCCGAGCCCGAGGATGCGCAGGAACGCCGGTCCGAACGACGCGCCCGCCACCAGGCGCTCGCTGACCTCCAGGGCGACGAACGCGGCCGTCTGCAGGACCGCCAGGCGAAGGGCCGATCGGCGCCACCCGAGGCCCGCGCCGCCCGCTCGTCCGCGGCGGAAACCGAACACCAGCGCGGCCAGCAGCCCCACCACGCCGGCCGCGCCCGCGGCGACCAGGGCGTCGGGCAGATAGGCGTGGCCGGTGGCGTGCAGGACGGCGTGGCGACGCGAGGGATCCGGCACCGACAGCAGGTAGTCGAGCGCGTGCCCGGCGAACAGCCCCGCCGCGGAGGTCAGCACGACGGCCGCCCGGAGGCGCCTCACCGGCGGGCCTCCTCGCGCGGCTCCGGCTCGGGCTCGCCGCTGCGGCCGCGGATCGCCCGGTACACGACCAGGAAGACCAGGACGGGGAGCACGCCCATCAGCAGCTCGTCCCAGCCGCCGGCGTGCGCGATCACCGGATCAGTGTAGGTCCCGGGCCTCAGTGCAGGGGATCGCGCGGCCGGGTGGTGATCCCCAGGAGCGAGCGCCAGTAGTTGGGGGTCGGCGCGGGCTTGCGCCACGTGGGGAAGAACGGGCGCCGGTCGCGTTCGAGGATCACCACGCGCTCGCCGTCGTAGGTGAAGCTGCGCATCACCGGACGCCACGGCGTGAGCCCCTCCATCCACGGCTCGATGTCCTCGTCGGGGCCCGCGACGGCGAACACGCCGATCGAGAAGTCGTCGAGCAGGGTGTGGTCGTCGGGGCCCAGGCGGATGGGGAGCGAGGAGTACGCCCGGTCGTGGACCCGCTCGAGCTGTTCGATGAGGGGACCGCCGCCCTCCCCTCGCGTGGCGGCGAGCGCGCCGGCGAGCACGCGGAAGGCGTCGTACGCCTGCTGCTCCAGGCCCATCGGGATGCGGCCGAACGCGGCACGGAAGGCGTCGCGGAACCGGCGGACCCGGGGTACGGGCTCCCCCCACCCGGACCACGTGTACGGCGCCACGAATCCCGTGCCCGGGGCCAGGTCCCGGTCCTCCAGCCCCAGTAGCGCGTCGGTGGACAGGATCTGGTCGGGGGTCGCGCCGAACGGGCCCTGCTCCGGGTCGCCCATGAGCACGATGGGGTAGCCCTCCGGGAACGCCGGCTCCTCCGGCGACGCGGCGACCCCCTCCTCCGCCGCGGCCGAGGACCAGGCCAGCCGGCCGCCGTCGAGGTCCTCGGCGTCGAAGACGGCCGTCGCCCCGGCCTCGTTGCGCACGGCGAGGTACTTCGCGATCACGCGGGCCTGCCACAGCAGGGGCATGCTCGCCTGGAACACGTTCGTGTACAGGCCGCGGGTGGTGTAGAGATCGCCCTCCAGCAGGACGACCGGGACGCGCGTCGGCTCGAGCTCCGGCCTGAGTCCGGTGAGGACCGCTCCCGGGCCCGCGTACACGATCGCGGCCGAGCTCTTCGCCGACTCGAGGATGCCCTCCCCCGCGCGGCCCGCGTCCCCGCGGTGGTCGACGATCTGCAGGTCGATCGTGACGGGCAGGGGGCTGGCGTTGACCTCCCGCACCGCGAGGCGGGCGGCCTCCAGGTACGGGGTGTGCCGGTCGTCGTCGAACGAGCCGACCAGGGTGATGGCGGCGCGGGGTCCCGGCTTCGGCGACGGTGGAGGGAACGACGGGTCCGGGACCGGTTCCGGCGAGCCCGTGCACGCGGCGCCCAGGAGGGCGAGGGCGACCAGGACGGACCGCGTGCGCATCGGCCCCCAGCCTAGGAGGCGAGGCGGGTCATGCCCCGGCCGTGGCCGTCCACGTGACGGGTCCCCCGTTGCAGGAGATCTCGGGAAGCTCCGAAGAGAACGCGAGCTCGTAGGAGCCCTCCGCCTCGGTGCCGGTGACCGTGCCCGAGAGGTTGCCGGACTCGAACGAGCCGTCCGCCTGAACCTCGATGGGCGTCTTGGCCTCCACCGTGGCCTCGAACTCCTCACCCGGATCCGAGGGCGCTTCGGTGGTCGTCACCGTCTCCGTCTCGCTCCCCAGGACGAACTCGCTCTCGCCGAAGCCCGCCGAGCACGTGGCCAGGATCTCGATCTCGAACAGGGAGATGTCCCCCGACGCGTCGTCGACCGCGACCGTCACGCACAGACCCTCCGAGGTCTCGCCGGACAGCACGCCTCCACCAGCCGGCGGGCATGCCGGCGGCGCCTCCGTGGTCGGGGTCGGTGTGGCGCCGTTCTGCGCGCCGTCGCCGCCGCACGCGGCGAGCAGGGCGGCCAGCAGGACCGCGGCCGCGGCGGGCCGCCACCCTCGTCTGGTCATCTTCATGCCTGCCTCCCTTCCTTCGCGGTCACGCCAGGGCGGCGCAGCCCTCCACATCGGTCTCGGTCTCGGGAGGGGGTTCCTCCCCGTACTCCACGATGACGGTCCCGAGGTTGGTCACCAGGTCCCGGTCAGAGCCGTATGAGGAGGCCTCGAACTCGGCGGCGGCCTCCTCGCTGTCGAACACGAACACGAACGCCAGCTCGTCGCCGCGCGTCAGCCGCAGGCTGCGGACGGGATCGGGATAGACGTCGGTGATGTCCTCGGTCTCGAACCCGGCGTCGAGCAGGCACGCCTCGAGCGGATCGGCCGTGCCGTCGTCGTCGCCGCCCCCGCCGGCGCCGACCGGCGGCGGTTCGCCGGTCACGCACGCCTCGAGCGAGCCCCGGACCGCGGACGAGGCATCGTCGGGGAACACGATCAGCGCGTTGCGGACGAGGACCGCGACGGTCTGGGTCGGACCGGAGCCCACGAACTCCTCCTCGTAGCCGGCGGCCCCCGCCTCGGTGGGGAACACGAAGACGTGGACGAGCCCGCCGCCGTCGGTCGGCTCGACCGCGAACGCCTCGCCGCCCGGCGCCGCGGGGAGCTCCGGGGCGACGACGAAGTAGTCGGGCGAGCCGCGGAGGCACGCCAGGATCTGGCCCGCGTCCCGGAGGGGGCCCACCCGCCCGGGGGTGGCCGGGGCCGACGACCCGCCGGTGGGGGGGGACCCGGCGACCGCGAGGCCTCCGAGCACGCTCGCCGCGACGAAGGACCCGCCGATCAGCGCGATCTCCAGGATCCGTCGCAGGCGGGGAGGACGTTCCTCGTCCATCGCTACCTCACGAACTCCGCCAGCCGGGGGCGGAACCGGTCGAACCCGATCTTGCTCCCCTCGATGCGGTCCTCGCCGGTCGTCCCGACCGACGTCTTCGAGAACGGGCACTGGTCCGGGAAGCTCCCCTCGTAGGTCTCGGTGAACAGGACCTTCGCCGTCGACGCCTCGACCAGGCGGACGGTCCGGCGGAACCTGACCCGGCGTGTGGGCTTCCCGGGCGCGCCGGACGTGGTCACGTACTGGCACACCTCGACCGTGATCTCCTCCTCCGGCTCGACGCAGGCCACCAGCTCCCCGAACCGCAGCGCGGCGGGCTCCCAGAACAGGTCGCGCGGACGGTCGCCGAGGCCCTGGATGTGGCCGCCCCTCGGGCCCGCCGCGACGAGGGGGTGGAGGCCCGGACCCTTGAAGGCCGCGGCCCCCTCCACGGCCCGGCCCAGGCACGCCTTTCCGAGAACGGGAATGATGTCGAAGCGCGACTCGAGGCGGATGAACCTCTCCGCGGTGAACGACCCGAGCTCCGAGAGGTCGATCCCGAGGGCCTCCGCGAGCTCGGGGTCGGTGAAGCCGGTGGCGTCGGTCATCAGCGCCCCGTCCAGGTTGATGTCCGACATCGTCGCGCCCTCGAAGCTGGCCTCCTCCGCGCCGACCTTCTCCAGGTTCGTGCCTTCCATGCTCGCCCCGTCGAAGGTGGCGCGGTCCAGTTGGGCCTGGACGAAGGTCGCCCCGTCGAGCACGGCTCCCGAGAAGTCGGCCTCGTCCGCCGACACCTTGGCGAGGTTCGCGTTCACCAGCCGGGCGCCGTCGAGGCGCGCCTCGAGGAGGACGGCGTCGACCCAGATCGTCCCGGTGAGGTCCGCGCCGGACAGGACCTGGCCCGCGAAGTCCGCGCCCGAGAAGTCGTGGTCCCGCAGGTCCGCGCGACTGAGGTTCACCTGGGACAGGTTCGTCCCGCCGAGATCCGCGTCCCGCAGATCGGCGCCGGTGAGATCGGCGCCTGTGAGGTTCGCCCGAGCCAGGTTCGCGCCCTTCAGGTTCAGCTCCACCCCGGTCACCTCGGACAGGTTCGCGCGAGAGAGTTGGGCCCCGGCGCCGTTCGTCCCGCTCAGGTTCGCCCGGGAGAGGTTGGCGCCCGACAGGTCCGCGCCCGAGAGGTCCGCCTTCGACAGGTTCGCCCCGGACAGGTCCAGGCCGGCGAGGTCGACGTCGGCGAAGTCGCAGCCGGACAGGTCGCCGCCCGGCGTCAACCGGTTGTCGCAGTTCGTCACCACCGCGAACGCCGACCCGACGAGCACGACGACGAGCAGGATCGCGACGGCGACCCCGGCCGGCCGGCGGGGCCCGCGGACCGCAGCGACCAGGGCGTAGGCGAGCGGCACGACGCCGAACGCCGCGGTCGCCCACAGGTATCCGTAGCGCCCGTCCACGAACGCGAGGACGCCGAAGCCGAGGGCGCCTACGACCTCGAGGCCGAGCAGGACGCGCCGGATCGCCGGCCACCGATCCGGCCCACGGGGCCTCTGCACCGTGGGCTCATCGGGCGGCGCCCCGGGCGGCGGGAACCGGATCGGCTCGGAGTCCGGGGTCTGGGGCGGCCCCCCGGGAGATGGCGGCAGGCTGATCCGCTCGGAGTCCGGTTCCTGGATCGGTTCGGTCGGGGAGGCGAGGACGTTGCCGCACGCCTCGCACCGCCTGGCCCCGGGATCGTTCTCGAACCCGCATCGCTCGCATGGCACCCCCATGTCGCTCATGTCGGGACCACGCAGCCCTCGACGTCCCGTCGGAGCTCCGCCGTCGGCGGCGGGGCGTAGATGGTGATGACGTTGCCGAGTACGAGCCCAAGCTCGCCCGACGCCTGCTCCCCGAGCATCGCCGCGGCGTCCTCCGCCGCCTGGATCGACGGGTAGACGGCGAGGACGACGGTCGTGTCGTCCTCGGTCTCGAACGTGAGAACCTGGACGATCGGGTCGAGGGGTGCCTCCTGCTGTTCGACGTCGAAGCCCTTCTCCGTCAGGCACGTGACGACGTCGACCGCGGACACGGCCTGGCCGGGAGCGGCGCCGGAGGGCGTCCCCGTCGCGACCCGGTCGGCCGCCGCGGGCACCCGCTCGTCACCGCCGAACACCGTCACGCCCAGGGCGACGCCGCCGGCGAGCAGGAGGATCCCCCCGAGGACGAGGAGGATCACCATTCGGGACGGGCCGGGCGAGGGCGCCGCGTGCCGGGACGTCCGCCCGGCGGGTGGCGCCGCCGGGACGTCCGGGCTGGGCGCGGCCTGCGGCCCGCGCGCGAGGTACCGGTCCCGGAGCCCGCGCAGGGTCGCCTCGACGCCGGGGTCGCCCCGACGCGAGGCCAGCGCCCGCAGCTCGGCCGCGACGGGCTCCTCCAGACGGATCTGGCCGGCCCGCATCCTGTCGGCTCGATCGAGGAGGTCCGCCGCCACATCGTGGAGCCCCATGCCCTGGCCGACCGCGGCGAGGTAGAGGTACGGGCCCACCTCACCCGCGCCGGCGAGCGACTCCTGGCCGTGGACGCTCTGTGCCCACCACCGGACCGCGTCGTCGAGGTCCCCGGCCCTCCACTCCACCTCGCCCAGCCGTTCGCACAGCACGTACTTGCGGCGGGAGCGCTCGATCCCGCGTTCGAGGACCGCGCGGGCTCCGGCCGTGTCGCCCTGCTCGAGCAGGGCCTTCCCCCACCAGGAGTAGATCAGGTCGAGGTCGGGGAACCGATCCACCAGCCGCTCCGC
The DNA here is from genome assembly GCA_040904285.1 of Actinomycetota bacterium. Taxonomy (GTDB): domain Bacteria; phylum Actinomycetota; class UBA4738; order UBA4738; family JBBDTT01; genus JBBDTT01. The sequence goes on along the minus strand of JBBDTT010000189.1, from coordinate 14,124 downwards.
GGCGGCCGCGGCCGCGGCGTGATCACGACGGTTCAGTGGGTCGAGGACCTCCCTGAGCGCCGGATCGCTCTGCCAGGTCCGGTCCTCCGGGAGCTCGCGCACCGCCTCGGCCGGCGGCACGTCGGGAGGGGGGAGCATGCCGGGGCTGGAGGCGTCCGGATAGGGCACGGGTGCGGGGACCCTTCCCCGGGCCTGCCACAGCGCCCGCAGGACATTCGCGTACAGCAGCGCGACGAGCAGCGGGATGCTGCGGGGTCCCTCGGTGCGGATGGCGTTCGTCGCGGCGATGACGAGCCCGGACACCGCCACGGGGAACCCCAGCAGCCAGGCCCACGCCTGGCGGGCGACCAGCCCGACCCCGACCAGGATCAGGAAGATGCCCCCGATCCGGGTGCTGAACACCGGGACGTCGAGGTCCCGCAACCGGTCGGCCAGGGCGAAGCCGAGGACCAGGTTGAGCCCGCCGAGCAGGACCAACGCGCCCACCACCCATTCGACGAGGCCCGGCCGGCGAAGCCCGAGGGCTCCGGACAGCCCCTGGGCGGCGAGCGCCGCCCCCACCACCGAGCCCACGGCCACGAGGTACAGCCCCCACCCGACGCCGGCCCGCTGGCCCAGGAAACCTCCGGTGTGGAACGCGAACACCGCCAGGATCACGCCGGCGACGAGCGCGGCGAGAGACAGGACGGACCGCACACGGCCGTCGAGCCGCCCGGCCAGCGCCCCGGACGTCCCGGCCAGGACGAGCGCGAGGACCAGGGCGAGCTTGCCGATCGGGCCCTGCAGGCCGGACACCGCGGGCGTCCCGGAACCGATCCACGGCCCGAGCGTGCCCGCCACGGCCAGGATCGTCGCGCCGGCGCCGGCCAGGGCCGCGACCCGGCCGGCCTCGACGCCCCGGGCGGTGGCGCGGTACACGGCGACCGCCGAGCCGGCCGCGACGAGGAGCGCGCCGGCGATGACCAGGTAGGGACGGGGTCCGCCGCGGAAGAACCTGCCGAAGCCGACGTCCAGGCCGAGCCCGAGGGCGATCAACGCGACGACGAGCGCCGCTCCCACGAGGGCCGGCCGCGCGCGCTCCGACGGGATCAGGCTCAGTCCCCCGAGGGACGCGGCGGCGACTCCCGCGGCCGCGATGGCGAGGCGCTGATAGAAGAGGAACTCCAACGGCCCGCCGCCGACCATCGCTCCGACGGCCGTGAGGACCCCTCCGGCGACGATGGCGGCGGCGCCCCCCGCGGGGGGCGCGGCCCGGGGGGGGGGGGGGGGGGGCGGCATGTGGACTCCTTGGGGCCCGGTCGGGCCGCAGGCGCCGGGGGCGAGCGTCTCGGGGCTCGACGATTGATCTGCTTGCGGTCCGTTCTAGCAGGATGGGCCCCGAGAATCCAGCCCCGATTCGAAGGGCCGGAGCCTACGCGCGGGCCGGGCTCAGGACGGGCCGGGCTCCGGGCGGAGATGGGGGAACAGGATGACGTCGCGGATCGACGGCGAGTCGGTCAGGAACATCAGCAGCCGGTCGACGCCGAGGCCCATCCCGCCGGCGGGCGGCATGCCGTGTTCGAGGGCGACCAGGAACTCCTCGTCGAAGGGGTGGGTCTCGTCCGCTCCGGCGGCCTTCTGCTCGGCCTGCATCTCGAACCGGCGCCGCTGCTCGTCCGGGTCGTTCAGCTCCGAGTAGGCGGGGGCGATCTCGACGCCTCCCAGGATGAGGTCGAAGTGCTCGGTGAGGTCGGGCTTGTCGCGGTGGGTGCGCGCGAGCGGCGACACCTCGCGGGGGAAGTCCTTCACGATCGTCGGCTGCACCAACGTCCTCTCGACGAGCTTCTCGAACAGCTCGACCAGGAGCTTGCCCGGGCCCCACTTCGGGTCGTGGTTCACGCCGAGGCGATCGGCGAGGCCCCGCAACCCCTCGGCCCCGGTGTGGATCGAGACGTCCTCGCCGACTGCCTCGCTCACGAGCTCGGCCACGGTCGCCCGACGCCACGGCGTCTCGAGGTCCAGCTCCTGTCCCTGGTAGTCGAACCGCAGCGAGCCCCGAACGGCCAGGGCCGCGTCCTTCACGAGCGCCTCGACCAGCTCCATCATGTCGAAGTAGTCGCCGTAAGCCTGGTACGCCTCGAGCATCGTGAACTCGGGGTTGTACTGGGTGGAGACGCCCTCGTTGCGGAACGTCCGGCCGATCTCGTAGACCCGCTCCAGGCCCCCGACGAGCAGGCGCTTCAGGAACAGCTCGGGCGCGATGCGCAGGTACATGTCGATGTCCAGCGCGTCGTGATGCGTGACGAACGGGTTGGCGAGCCCGCCCCCCGGGACCACCTGCAGGATCGGCGTCTCCACCTCGAGGAACCCCCGGCCGTCCAGGAGCGCGCGGAACGCCGCGAGGACCTTCGCCCGGGCGTGGGCCACCGTCCGGCTCTCGGGGTTCGAGGCGAGGTCCAGGTAGCGCTGGCGGTACCGAGCCTCGACGTCGCGCAGGCCGTGAAACTTCTCCGGCATCGGGCGGAGCGACTTGGCCAGCAGCGTCACCTGATCGGCCTTTACGCTGACCTCCCCCTTCTTCGTCTTGACGACCGCGCCGCTCGCGCCCACCACGTCGCCCAGGTCGAGATCAGAACCGAGCTCGGCCAGCCGCTCGTCGCCCAGGGTGTCGGCGTCGAGGAACAACTGGACGTCACCGGAGCGATCACGGACGACGCCGAACGCGAGCTTGCTCCCGAGTCGGCGGAACAGGACCAACCGTCCGGCGACGGACCGCCGCTCGGCGGTTTCCTCACCGGCTTCGAGGCGGCCGAACTCGGCCACGACGTCGGCGGCGTCGGCGTCCTTGGCGAACGACAGCGCGTAGGGCTGGACGCCTCGCGCGCGCAGCGCGTCGAGCTTCTGCCGCCGGACGGTCAGGACGTCCTGCGGTACCCCGGGCTCGTCGGGGCCCTCACTCATCGGTGCCGACGTTCTTGTCGAAGACCAGCTTCAGGCCGTCGAGGGTGAGCCAGGGCTCGTGATGGTCCACGGAGTGGCACAGCGGGATCACCACGCTGGCCAGGCCGCCCGTGGCGATGACCGTGGCGTGGCCGCCGAGCTCCTTCTGCAGGCGCTCGACGACGCCGTCCACCTCTGCGGCCGTGCCGAACAGCAGGCCGGCCTGCATCGCCTCCACCGTGTTCTTGCCGATGATCGAACGGGGCTCGGCCAGCTCGATGAGGGGCAGCCGCGCGGTGTGTCCGACCAGCGCGGCCGCGGAGACCTGGATCCCCGGGGCGATCACGCCCCCGAGGTACTCCCCCTTCTCGCTGACCGCGTCGTAGGTGGTGGCGGTCCCGAAGTCGACGACGATCGAGGGACCGCCAAACTTGGTGTACGCGGCGAGCGCGTTCACGATCCGGTCGGCGCCCACCTCGCGCGGGTTGTCGGTGAGGATCGGGATCCCCGTGCGAGTGCCCGGCTCGACCACGATCGGCGCGAAGTGGAAGTAGTCGTTCACCATCCGCCGCAGCGAGGCGGTGGACGTGGGGACCACACTGGAGATCACGACGCCGGTGATCTGGCGGCTGAACGACAGCCCCTGCTGTTCGAGGAACCCGCCGAACATCAGCGCGAGCTCGTCGGGTGTCCGTTCGCCGACGGACGAGATCCGCCAGTGCCAGGCGAGCTCGCGCTCGCGGTCGGTGAAGAGCCCGATCAGGGTCTCGGTGTTGCCGACGTCGACCGCGAGCAGCATCGGCTACGCGAGGCCCTGAGCCACTAGCTCGCCCGCTCCGCGTGCATGTTCGGAAGCGGACGGTTGCGCTCGTCCACGCGGACCACCTTCGGCTCCCAGGCGCGGGCCTCGGCGTCCTCGAGATCGGCGTAGGAGACGACGATCACCTGGTCCCCGATCGAGACCAGCCGTGCGGCGGCGCCGTTCAGGCACACCCCGCCGGTGCCCCGCTCGCCCTCGATCGCGTAGGTGACCAGCCGGTTGCCGTTGTTCACGTCGTACACGTGGACCTGTTCGTGCGGAAGGATGTCCGCCAGCTCCATGAGCACGGGGTCGAGGGTGATCGATCCCTCGTACGCGAGGTTCGCGTCGGTGACCGTCGCCCGGTGGATCTTGCCCTTCATCATCGTGCGGTTCATCTGACTGTGCCCTCCTGTTTCGGTAGAGCCAGGTTGTCGATCAGTCGGATCTCGCCGAACCGTGCCGCGACCAACGCGCGGCTCGGGCCGGAGACCTGGTGCACTTCCTCGAACGTCGCGTCGTCCACGATCGCGACGTAGTCGAGCTTCGCGAGCGGCTCGGCGCCGATGCGCTTCGCCATCTCCGCCTTCAGCACGTTCCCGTCGCGCTCGCCCTCGCCCGCCAGTCGCCCGGCGTAGGCCAGCGCACGATACAGACACGCCGCCGCCGCCCGCTGGACGTTCGTGAGGCGAAGGTTGCGGCTGGACATGGCGAGGCCGTCCGGCTCGCGGACCGTCTCGCAGCCCACGATCGTCACGGGGGCGTCGAGGTCGTCCACCAGCCGGCGGATCAGCGCGAGCTGCTGGGCGTCCTTCTGCCCGAAGTAGGCCGTGCACGGGCCGGCGAGGTTGAACAGCTTCGCAACGACCGTGGCCACCCCGTCGAAGTGCCCCGTTCGGGCGGCGCCCTCGAGCCGGTCGCCGATCGGTCCGGCATGGACGGTCACCTCGGGCTGGCCGTTCGGGTACATCTCGGCCTCGTCGGGGGTGAAGGCCACGTCGACGCCGGTGTTCTCGGCCAGGCGCAGGTCGTGCTCCAGCAGGCGGGGGTAGCTCGCCAGGTCGGCGGCGTCACCGAACTGCAGCGGGTTGACGAAGATCGAGATCGCGACGACGTCGGTCTCCTGGCGAGCCCGCCGCATCAGCGACAGGTGGCCGTCGTGGAGCGCGCCCATCGTCGGGACGAACCCCACCGAACGCCCGCCCTGACGGGCATCGTCCAGGTGCGCGCGGAGCTTGGGACCCGACTCGATCACCTCCACCGGGCCAGCACCTCCTCGACCCTGCGCCGGTCCTGGTAGGACAGGCGACCGCTGCGCTCCGCGATCCCGGCCGCCGCGATGGCGAGGGCCACGTACGCGGGGATGGCCTCGGGCGCGGCCTGCTTGAGCGCGTCGAGGTTGCGCTCGATGGTGCCCACGTCGCCGCGCACCACGGGGCCCGTCAGCGACCTGGTCGGACCCTCGCGCACGATGTTCGACAGCGTGGCGATGGCCAGAGGACCCATCGCGGTCCGCGTGTCCTTGATGCCGGCCGTCGTGAACAGCTGCTCGGCGATCGCCTCGACGGTGGTCAGGTAGTTCGAGGCGAACACGGCGGCCGCGTGATACAGCGACTTGTTCTGGCTGCTCACCCGCATGGGGACGCCGCCGGCGTCGCGGGCCAGGCGCTCGCCGAGCTGCCAGGCGGTCTCGTGCGACGCGGTCACCGCGAACGCGCTGCTCGGGATCCGCTTCAGGCCGGCCTCGACCTCGGGGATGCTCTGGAGCGGATGCAGGGCCACGGGGTAGGCGCCCCAGTGGGCGGCGGGCGACAGGACCTCGAGTCCCAGGGCGCCGGACAGGTGGATGACGACCATCCCCCGGTGCAGGCCGGTGGAGATGTTCGAGCAGATGACGCGGATCGAGTCGTCGGGCACCCCGAGGATCACGACTTGGGCGCCGGTCACCGCCTGACGAGGGGGTACGACCGGGACGCCTGGGAGGAACTTCTGGACGCGCCACACGGTGTCGGCCCGCCCGGAGGCGGCCACGATCCGATGGCCGGCGCGCTGGAGCAGCATGCCGAGCGCGGTTCCGACCCTGCCCGCCCCGACGATCGCGAGGTCGAGCGGATCCGTCAGCAAGTCGGGAGCGATCGTTCCAGTCCTTTTTCTCGAGGTACCGGACCCTCTGAGTATACGGCGGCCGTGCCGCCACCCCTTCTCGACGGGGTACGCTCCGCGCCGTGCTGGAGCGGTTCACGGACCGGGCTCGCCGGGCGGTCATCCTCGCGCAGGAGGAGGCCCGGCTGCTGAAGCACTCCTCGCTGGGCACGGAACACCTCCTCCTGGGCCTCGAGCACGAGGGCGAGGGCATCGCGGCCCGGGCCCTCGACGGGCTCGGCGTCACCCTCGAGGCCGCCCGCCGCGAGGTCGAGGACCTGATCGAGGTGGGCACCGAGACGCCCACCGGGGAGATCCCGTTCACACCCCGGCTGACGGCGGTGTTCGAGCTGGCGTTCCGCGAGGCCATCGCGCTCGGCCAGAACTACATCGGGACCGAGCACCTGTTGTTGGGACTGGTCCGCGAGGGCGAGGGAGTCGCCGCCCAGGTCCTCCAGCGACTGGCCGGGGGCCTCGGCCGCGTCCGCCAGGCGGTGCTCGCGAGCATGACGGGCTCGCCCGTCCCCGTCGCCGACGCCGAGCCGATCCCCCTCGACGAGCTCGAGGGACTGCTGGAGCAGGCGCCGATGGAGCCCGCCGGCGAGCTGTCCCCCGAGGGCAACCACCTGGTCATGCACGCCAGCGTGGCCGCCCAGCGCCACGGACACGGCCACCTCCGGCCCGAGCACCTGCTCCTCGCGATGTTCGACATCGCCACCGGCCCGGTCCACGAGGCCATCGACGACCTGGGCATCTCCCTCGCCTCCGTCGGCGAGAAGGTCCTGGAGGCGCTGCCCGACACCGCGGCCCCCGCCACGCGGATGGGCACCGTGGCCCCGACGGTCGAGACCGCCCGCGTCCTGGAGCGAGCCATCTCCGAGGCCAACCTGCGCGGGCTGGACCAGGCAGGTCCCGGACACATCCTGTTCTCCCTCATCCAGGACGAGGCGGGCGCGCCGCACCGCATCGTCGTGGACTTCGTCGGCAACCACTCGGCGGTGTCCACGATCGTCGAGCGCGCCGCCGACCAGGAGGGCCGAGAGGGAGTCTCGGCCTAGGGCACCCACACCAGGGGGCCGCTCGGGAGCTCGCGTGCGGCCTCCTCGGGCAGCGGGACCCGCCGGACCCGCTCGCTGCCGATCTCGACCATCCACAGCTCGGTCTGAAAGACGAAGAACGCCGCTCGCCCCTCTCGGTCGAACGCGACGTCGTCGACGCTCTCTCCCTGGTCCCGGTTGAGCGGGGTCATGAGGAACACCGGCGTGTTCGGCCAGCTGACAAACCACAGGCCGTACTCGCCGGCCCACCCGCCCAGCGCCGCGTAGTGCTGGCGGTCGGACGTCCATCCCACGATCCGCTCCGGCTCGAATCCGGGAAGTGGGACGGGCGGGTCCGCATGTGAGCCGGGTGCCCACAGGTGCACGGGGCCGGCGGATTCCGCGCGTGGATCCTCGACCAGGAACTGCGCGTTCAGGCCGTGCCCCAGAACGTGCCACCGCGTCAGCAACGTCCGGGACGTCGATCGGCCGAACGTCAAGATGCTGTTCCGCCCGGAGGAGAAGCCCTCGCCCGCGAGGTGATCGAGGATCAGGAACGTGCGGCCGCCGCTGACGGCGAGCGCGACCGGAGCGCCCACCTGCGCCAGGCGGGCCATCTCTCGCCCGGTCTGGCCCAGCTCGAAGCGGCGGATCACCAGGTCCTCGCCGATGCTTGTCCCTCGCGCGGTCAGGAGCGCACCCTGCGGGTCCCACGAGATCGCCTCGGCCTCGGCGACGGGTCCGGCCTCCGCGAGCACGGAAGCGCCGACGTCCAAGACGTAGGCGAACCGGCCGCCCAGTCCGGTGGCACCGTCCGCGAGGAACGCCAGGTGACCCCCCGCGGGCGAGTCGGGCGGTCCGAGCGTGAACTGGCGGTTCGGGGGGACGCCCGGACCGGCGGGGAGGCCGAGATCGGTCCCGACCGGCGGGATCAGCGGGCCCTGCACCACTGCGCCGTTCTCCAGCGAGACGATCCAGAGCCGTTCGCCGATGAGCTCGCCGGCGCGGATCTCCTCGTTCACGGTGAAGATCAGACGCCCGACCGCGCCCGTATAGAGCGGCTGTTGGCGGGAGCCCGGGTCCAGGCTGTCCGCGATCGGGGTTCGCGGCTCGGGGCGGGGGCGGTTGATCCATGCCACGGCCGCCACCAGCCCCACGGCGAGGACCAGGGCCACGGGCCGCCACCGGCGGGGACCGCGCGGGCCGCCGGCGGGAGGTTCGGGCTCCGGGCCGAGGACGACGACGTCGTCCCCGTCCTCGAAGACCTCGTCGTCGTTCACGCGGAGGGGACCTCGAGGGGCGGGGCGAACGGACGGACGCCTCCCAGGACGTCCGGCCCGAGCTTCAGGCCGGTGACGTTCCGGCCGCCGGGCAGCCGGGGGTCGGCCACGAGCTCCAGCAGCGGGACCAGGACGAAGCCCCGCTCGTGCATCCGGGGATGGGGGATCTCCAGGTCCTCCTCGAACACGTCCTCCTCGCCATAGGACAGGACGTCGATGTCGATCGTTCGGGGCCCCCACCGTGTCCCCCGCTGCCGGCCGAGGTCCTCCTCGACCTCCAGGCATGCGTGCAGGAGGTCGCGGGGGGTCAGCATCGTGTCGACCTCGATCACCGCGTTCAGGAAGTCCGGCTGCTCCGGCCCGCCGACCGGATCGGTCTCGTACACGCGGCTGGATCGCACCACGCGGATGCCGGCGACGTCGGACAGGTGCCGGACGGCGCCGCGAAGGTGCTCCAGGCGATCCCCGATGTTGGAGCCCAGCCCCAGGAACGCCTGCACGCCCATGGGCTCAGCCGACGACCGCCTCCGCGGACACGTCGTCGGCGCCCACGATCTCGGCGGCGCGCGGCTTGTGGACCACCACGGTGGCGAGCTCGACGTGCGGCAGCCCGTAGACGTTCTGGGCCACCTCGTGGGCGAGGGCCTCGAGGAGGACGAACGACATCCCGCCGACCACCTCGCGCACGGTCGAGGCGATGACGCCGTAGTCGATCGTGTCGTCCATCGAGTCGGAGCGCACGGTCACGACCACCTCGACATCCACGACGAACGGCTGGGGCCGGTCGCGCTCGCCGGGGTTCGCGCCGTGGCGGCCCTCGACCTCGATCCCGTCGACCCGCACCGTGCTCCTCACCCGCCGCCCTCCGCCGCCGCCCGCTCGGCGTCTCGCCGGGCCCGGGCCTCGGGGATCTTGCGGAAGTCCCAGGACAGGGTGCGCTCCGGAGTGATGCAGAACCACTGACGGCTCTTCCACCCGGCGTAGGGGGGCGGGTTCCCGGCCAGGTAGCGCTCGGACAGCTTGGCCTCGACGCCCTCGATCCGGGGATCGGACCGGGGGACCAGCTCCATCCGTCCGTTGACGGTGACGCCCCGGAGCTCCTCGTACGTCTCGCCGTCGTCGACGGTGGCCGACGCGCGCGGGTCGCGTTCGGCGTTGCGGACGGCGAGGTTCCCGAGCGTGGTGTTGAACCAGATGCAGCCGTCGTACCACGTGTACCAGTAGGGCACGTTGTGCGGCCCGCTCGGGCCGACCGTCGCCACCCGGACGGTCCGGTGGGAGTCGAGGTAGTCCTCGATCTCCTCGGGCGTCATCTCGATGTCGAGCTTGAACCCCATCCCCGTCCGCTCCTCCGCTCCTCAGCCGTCCTCGAGGTACGCATCATCCGGCGGAGGGGGCGGCCGCGTCAGCGAAACCTGGACCGGCGTGGTGACCCCGGCGTGGTGATGGGGCTCGCGCAGGTACCGCACGCGCAGCCACTCGTAGATGAGGGGCCCGACGGTCTCGGGCGCGTCCTCCAGCAGGAAGTGGGAGCAGCCCGGCAGGATGCCGACGGTCGAGCCCGGCACGATCTCCGACAGCTTGAGCGCCCACTCCTGGTCCTGGTACGGATCGTCCTCGCCCCACAGCACCAGGATCCGCTCGCCGAGCTCGGCCAGGCGGGCCTCGGTCCCCACAAGGCCCTCGCCGTCGATGCCTCGCGCCGCTCGGAGCAGCGCCTCCGGACCGCCCTCCCGGACGAACGGGGCCACGTACGCCGAGACGACCTCGGACGTGGCCCGCTCGGGCTTGCCGATGCCGAGCTCGATCGCGACCGACACGAGGTTCTCGGCGAACTCGGCGTCCACCGATGCGTCGTCGGCCTCCTGGATCATGCGGACGCCCTCGATCGGCCACGAGTCGAAGGAGATCGAGTCGATCAGCACCAGGTGCGTCGCGCGGCCCTCCAGGGCGAGGAGCTGCGCCACGCCGCCGCCGATGTCGTGGCCGACGACGGCCAGCTCGCCCTGCACCCCCAGCTCGTCCAGCAGCTCCCCCGCGTACCGGGCCTGCGCCCGGATGTGGAGCTCGGCAGCCTCGGGCTTCGCCGAGTCCCCGTAGCCCAGGAGGTCCGGCACGATCGTCCGGTACCGCTGCGCGAGGAGCGGCGCCAGGGTGCGCCACAGGTACGACGAGGTGGGGAAGCCGTGGAGCAGGAGCACCGGCTTGCCCTCGCCGGCCTCGGTGTAGGCGAGGGTCCCGCCGGAGGACGCGAACTCGCTCACGCGTTCTCCGGCGCGGTCCGGATGGCGTCGACCACGCGCACCACACGCGTCATCTCCTTGACGTCGTGGACGCGCACCACGTGCGCACCCTGCCCGGCGAGCCACGCGACCGCGCCGGCGGTTCCCTCGAGACGCTCGTCCACCTCGGTCCCCAGGACCTTCCCGATGAACGACTTCCTCGACGGGCCGACGACGACCGGCCGTCCCGGCTCGAGGAGCTCGGCGATCCGGCGCATCAGGACGTAGTTGCCCTCGGGGGACTTCCCGAAGCCGAGGCCCGGATCGACCGCGATCCGGCTCCACTCGACCCCCTCATCGACGGCCGCCCGGACCCGGCCGGCCAGGTAGGACTTCACCTCGGCGGTGACGTCGTCATATCGCGTGTCCTGCTGCATCGTCTTGGGCTCGCCGCGCATGTGCATCAGGCACAGGCCCGCGCCGGCCTCGCGGACGATCCGGAACATGTGCGGGTCCGATCCCGCCGTGACGTCGTTCACGATCGTCGCGCCGTGCTCGATCGCGGCGGCGGCGACCTGGTGCTTGCGCGTGTCGATCGACAGCGGGATGCCGACCTCGGCCGCGAGTCCCTTGATGACCGGGACGACGCGCTCCCGCTCCTCGTCGGCGTCGACCGGGTCCGAGCCCGGACGGGTGGATTCGCCTCCGACGTCCAGGATGTCCGCCCCGTCCATGACCATCTGCAGCCCGGCTCGCACGGCCGCGGACGGGTCCAGGTGCGTTCCCCCGTCCGAGAAGGAGTCCGGCGTCACGTTCAGGACGCCCATCACGTACGTCCGCCTGCCGCACTCCAGGACGTGCGGGCCCGCTCGCCACACGAACCGGTCGCGCTCCACGCTTGGATCGTACCGACTCCGGCCCAAACCCCTGCCGCGGCGATTTCGGTTGCGAAGGCGCGGAACCCCATTTGTCGAACTTTCCTAACCTACCGCCGAGTACCCCTTGTGTATCCCCGACGAGGTGTCTAGGGTCGAATGAAACCAAGCGGTCGCCCCGTGAGGTACGCCCGCGAGGAGGGTGATAGCAGTGGGAGCCACCGACCTCGCAACGCTGATCGACCGCGTGCAGGACGGCCTGGCAGGCCGAGCGTTCCTCTACGACAGCCCGCAGGACTACCGCTCGGGTGTCGAGGACGCGATCCAAGCACTCACGCACGGCGCCGAGATCCAGTTCGACGGCGACCGTCCGGTACCGCTCGACACGCTCGAGCGCACGCTGAAGATGCGCCTGGCCCGCTGATCGCGGGCGGCCACCACACGCAGTAGCGACCCGCTTGCCCGGAACCTTCCTTCGTGCTGGCGCGTCTCCATCCCGGCCATGAGAGCTGGGATGATCAGCACCGATGCACGAGTGAGCGACTCGCCCCACGAGACGGAGGGCGGGCGGCTCGGGGAGCTGTACGAGCAACACGCCTCCGACGCCGTCCGGCTTGCCTACCTGATCACGGGGGACCGCCCACTCGCGGAGGACCTGGTCCAGGAGGCGTTCGTCCGGATGTTCGGACGATTCCGCGATCTGCGCAGCGCGGACGCCTTCTCCTGGTACCTCCGACGCACCGTCGTGAACCTCGCCAACTCTCATTTCCGCCACCAGAAGGTCGCGCGCGCCTACGTGGAGCGCGAAGGCCGGCGGCCGGCCGACGGGGCGCCCGATCTGGGCGCCAGGCAGGAGATGTGGGAGTCGCTGCTCCAGCTGCCGGAACGGCAACGGACGGCGATCGTGCTGCGGTACTACGAGGACATGACCGAGGCGCAGACCGCCGAGGTGCTCGGGTGCCGGCTGGGGACCGTCAAGTCCCTGGTCTCCCGGGGGCTCGAGGCGCTCCGGAACGAGATGCGACGAGGTGAGTGACGTGGAAAAGGAGCTGAGGGACATGCTGCGCAACAAGGCCGACGAGGTGCTGATCGAGACCGACATGCCGTCGAAGGTGCTGAAGCGTTCGCGCCGCCGGCGGATGCTGAACGCGACGCTGGTGGGCGTGGTGAGCGTGGCGGTCGTGGCCGGCGGGTTCGTGGGTGCGAACGCGCTGCTGGGCACGAACAACACGACGCAGCCCGGCGGGACGGGCACCACCGCTCCCCCGCCGCCGGCCGGTCCGTGGCGCGGGCTGTGGCCCCAGGACACGCGGGCCGAGGCCGAGGCCGCCCAGGCCGAGGTCGACGCGGGCAGCGTGGACCACGACTGGCAGCTCGACCCGCAGCCTCTCCTGTACCGCTACGGCCAGGAGATCAAGGGCTGGGAGCGCACGTTCTTCATCACCGAGCCCCTCGGTGAGCTGGAGGCGAAGGCGACGATCGGCAGCTGCGCCGAGCAGTCGAGCGAGGCTCAGGGCGGGGCGTGCGAGTTCGCGCTCGTCACCATCGAGCAGCTGCTCGGGCAGGGCGAGGAGAAGCTGTGGTTCGTCACGGCCGAGGAGCCCGGCGACCCCGGGGCCGGCGGCGGTGGCGGCGACGGCGACACTCCCGAGGCCTACGCCGTCAGCGCGGTGCAGAACTTCATGGACCGCCGCCTGGAGGGCGCGAACGTCGACGAGTACCTGACCCAGGACAGCGTCGCGCTGTACGAGACCCACCAGGGCGGGCTGTACCTGTACGACGGCGACGAGCCGGGCGGGGAGCCCCAGACCAACTGGGCGGGATGGCAGATGGTGTCAGTGACCCCGCGCGAGGGCGGCGACACCTTCGACATCCTGGTCCGCGTCGAGCGGGGCGGCTTCGAGGGCTCGGGCGGCTACTTCGAGGAGACGCTGTACATGGGCCGCGGCCTGAACCTGAACGACCAGCACGTGCCGCAGCTGGTGCGCTCCGCCGCGAAGACCGGCGGAACCCCGAGCGAGGGCACCAAGCAGTGCCAGGCCGGAAGCGCGACGCCGGTGCGGGACTGCGCGCGGTCGTTCATGCAGACCCGGCTCGACGGCGCCGGCGCGGAGTTCTACCTGGGCCAGGACGGCCGGAACGTGTACGACGACCCGAACAACCAGCTGCACCTGTACGGGACGCCGTACCAGGACTCGGGCAACTTCGAGTTCGACCGCTACGAGATCATCGGCACACGCAAGGCGGACGCGAACAGCTACGAGGTGGACGTGCGGCTGTTCGTGACCGCGGAGGGCGGGCCGATGACGATCTTCGAGACGCTGTTCATCGGTCCCGGCCGCAACGGGAACGACGAGCTGCAGGACTTCGTGGTCCGCGGCGCGGAGGGGCACTACGAGTAAGAGTTGATCCAGCGCTCCACCGAAGGGGTCCGGCACGTAACAGGCCGGGCCCCCTTCGGCGTTTCAGGTATTGATGGCGGTGATGACCAGAGCCGTGCCGGTGGACCTGACGGACGCCGAATCCTTCGAAGCGTTCTTCGAGGGCCACTACGAGACGCTCCTGAAGGCCGTCTACCTGGTGACGGGGAACCGGGGCGAGGCCGAGGACCTGGCGCAGGAGGCCTTCGTGAAGGTGTACGAGCGGTGGGACCGGGTTCGCGGTACGGAGAACCCCGCGGGCTATCTGTACCGGACCGCGATCAACGCCCACCACAGCCGGCTGCGGCGGCTCGCGGTGGCGGCGCGCAAGCCGTGGTCGCGCCGGGACCCCGACCCGCTCGAGGCGAGCGACGACCGCGACGAGATCCGCCGGGCCCTCGCCGGCCTGTCGAACGGGCAGCGCGAGGCG